>JBAWGU010000162.1:0-39643 GCA_049593215.1 Pyrinomonadaceae bacterium | reverse complement strand
ACCTAGCACTATGATAAGAATTTTTGGATTGCGCGCTCTTGGCTGTGAAGGAGATATAGCGGGGTTTGCTCCATAATCATTAACGTTTGGCGTGCGTAGGTTAGAATAATCAGTCGGCGTGACTGAGATATTCGCCGGAGCTTCCTTGATCGCGTTTGCTCCTGCGTCCTGACGAGGGACTTCCGCCCCGCACTCACTGCAAAAGTCCAGCCCCGCGCTCAAAGCGTTGCCGCAACTGCTACAGATAATCATCGTCCCTCTCCTTACAGGAGACTTTAATAGCCGCTCTGATGTAACTGCGCGATCTTTTTCTGGATGCTGTCAATGTCGAGGGAGTCGGTCTTAGGGTTATAGAGATTTAAAGCAGTCTGGTACTCCCCAACCGCTTCCCCGTACATATTCCTTTTGACGTAGACATCGCCCAGCCACTTGTGAGGTCTGGCCCAGTTGGAATTACGCTGTATCGACTGTTGATAAAAACCTTCCGCCGTAGTGTAATCCTCCAAGTAATAATAAGCGGTTCCCATATTGTTGTAAGGAATATCCCAATCGGGTTGTAAACGAATCGCACGCTGGTAATAAGGGATAGAATTAGACCACTTCTGCCTCCCTGCCCCTGCGTCTTGCGTCGTCAAGAATCCTAAATCGTTTTGAGGCACAGCCCATGAAGGATCAAGTTGTGCAGCAGCAGAGAAATCCTGCCAAGCTTCGCCTCGTCTGTCATGCGCCTCAGCCAGTTTGCCTTGCACATATTTCTGCCTAGCCTCCAATGCGCTATCGCCCGGTTCCAACATATGTGCCCACTCGTAAACGCGAATCGAGATTCGCCAGTCCTGTTCGCTGACTTCACCTGAATGATTTATTTTCCGGCGGATAATCTCCTCACCTGTGCTGCGCAGTTGCGGCAGCACTTTAGATTTGATGTTGCTCAAGGCCGAGTGTTGCGGGTTCACTGCTCTGAGTTGAGTAAAGTAGGTATAAGCGTCATCGCCTGTCAGCGTCACCAGACGCCCGTTATTAATCTCTCTATTGAGAGAAGCCGCCAGACTGTCTGCGTCAATCGTATTACTGCCACTGGAACTGTTTGAGTTGACCGGATAACTATTCGCGCCGCTATTTGAGTTGGGCGATGCAGACGATGCCGTTGAGTTAGATTGAGAGCGCGCGGCGAAATAGACGATGACGGCAACACCCATGATCGCTAAAATGCCGAAGACGATAATCAAACCTTTAGAGTTTGTGGATTGTGTCGTGGAAGAAGTTTGCGTTCCGCCCGGCAGATTATCGAAAGCCGCCTCTGTCGTCATCTGTCCCATTGCCGGATTGATCATCGCCGGAGTGTGAACAGGAGCGGCGGATGGATTCACCTGCACGGTGGATTGCTGCGAAGGTTGAGCCTCGCGCGCCCGGAATACTTCTGTGCCGCATTCTGTACAGAAGTTAAGCCCCTCGCTAACCGGAGTGCCACACTCGTTGCAGTAAATCATAACTTCTCCTTGGTCCACACCGCTTGAGCGAAATCAGCCGGACCTCTTGCTCGAACAGCTTGCCATCACTTGTTGAGATAATAGACGCGCAAATCCTTTTCTCCGGTGATTTTCCAGCGTCCCCCTATCATGGTCAGCCATATCATCTGCTGCACCGAGCCGGAGAGAATCTTATCGCCCTCGAACCTAAATGTTTTATCGAACGTGGCAGTCGCAGCAGTTCCTGATGGGTCCAGCGTCACGGCGATATTACTGAGTTGAACATCAAGCTTGTAATAACGCGCATACGCACGCGCGCGATCCGCTCGTACATAGCTTGCGCTCACCGCCTGACGACCAAAATAAGTATCCAGCGTATCCGCGTAATAACTCATGTGAGCATCCAAGTCGTGCGCGCTTGAGGCTGCCGCCCAACCATTCAGGGTATCCACCGCTTCCCGTTTCAAAGATGACGCATTGACTTGCGTTACCATGACAGATTCTGAGCGAGTAGCGTTTGGTGTTTGTGTTGTGGTTGGCGTAAATGTTGGTCTGGGCGCAGAGGCAATATTACTTTGCGTGTTCGGGACCTGATTGTTTGATGTATCGAGGGTCTGTGTAGTGCTCAGATTTTTTTCAGCAGTGCTGTTGCTAAAGATAAGGCGTGAGCCGACACCGCCTAGAACCAGTAGCAGAACTACTCCGAATACTGCTGCAATGACAATCAACGCAGTGCGATTAGAATGAGTGGGCGCTTGGCCGGTGCTTAGCGGGGCACTGCCCTGAGCCGACAACGTTTGTGATTGAAGCCGACTGGCATCCTGATAGTTTGTCGCGCCGGTCGTCTCGGCCTGATAGGAGTTAGTATTCAATCTGATCGTGGGTTGCGATTCAGGCCGATCGATAGTTGGATTCTCCGCTCCACACTCTGTACAGAATCGCAGGCTCTCTTCCATAGAGTTTCCACACTCATTACAAACAATCATTGATCGCTCCTCGTTCAAGAATTAGCAACTGCGGCTGAGGCGTATGACGCTACTATCGCTTGAGCTGTCTGACCCGGGCGAATATCCCGCCATGCGCATCCGGGCAAAACGCTCATCAGCGGCATTCGGAGTCAGGCGCAAAAAGTTGTTGGGTCATTATTTCCGACCTATATCTCGTCTAGTATTTTCTGTCTTCGTGAGCTGTACTCTTGTTCGTCAATCAAGCCTTGAACTTTCAACTCGGCAAGTCTGGTTAGCCGCTCTTCAATTGATGGTTTCTCCGCTACCGCAGGGCTAGGAAGAGAGGCTGATTGAGCGCCGCCGCTTGCTGCATTGATGTCGTTCATCAGGGCAAGCTCATCAAAGACAGTCACCCCCTTCTCGCTTCTCGTCAAATTAGAGTATGACCTTCCAAGCTCCAACGTTCTTTGCCTCAAATCTGCACTCGCCGGATTATCCTTGAGCATGGAGAGAGATTCCAGATAGGATTCCCTTGCTTGAGACAATGCTCTAACCTGCGCTCTGGCCTGCTCCGCTACCGCCTTGGAACGCTCTGCCTGCTTAGCAGCCTGCATTTCAGCTTGCCGTTTTGATGATGAGACTGACATTGCCACAGCGATCACTATAATTATGATAAATATAAAACAGCAGGCGAACCCTGATGAATCGCTGCTGCTACTTTGCAGATAGATTAAGGCGGCCATGCCGGACGGATGATGACCAGGCAGAGCGAGGGCCAATAATTGTGGAAGAGAATAGATCATATACTGCTCTTTACTTTGAACGATCCTGTGCTTCGAGCGCGATTAGTTGCGCGGCTGTGCGCATGAAATCTTTCGGGTCAACGCGCACGCCGTTGACTACTAAATCCAGATGCAGGTGAGGGGGAGGCTTCTGTCCTCCGCTATGGCCCGAAAGCGCGATTACGTCTCCGCGTTTCACAGCCTCGTTTTCGCGCACGCGCCTTACTGAAAGATGCAAGTACTTGGAGAAGATGCCGCCGCCATGATCTATGCAGATGGTCTGGCCGGGAACCCACTGCTCACCTGAGAGCACGACGATGCCATCGTTGATAGCGCGCACGGGCGTCCCCATCGCTGCGCTGTAATCCAACCCGGCATGACGAGAATGCTTGGTCCGGTTGTAAGTTCGCTTATCTCCAAAGTTGTCCTTGTCGGGTCCGGGAAGAGGCTGGATGAATGGCTCTGACCAGTGTCGCGGCGTGCGGCCTTTATAAATTTGGAGCATTGTCTCGAAATCGCGATGCATTTGTGCGGCGATGTCGCGTGTCGGCTCAGTAAAGTTCTTATCAACGGTGAGCGTGGTTTCGTGATAATCGCCCTGCCGTACCGAATAGTTGATGGCCCAGCGAGCTTCGTTGCCCTCTTGCTGCCCGACGAGATGCGCTTTGTATACATTTTCGATGACATCAAGCGGCGCGCACAAAATTGTGCGAAAGGTACGTCCATTCGCCGAGGAATAAAAGAAGAGCGGTTGCGGCTCTTCCAACGGCTGGCCTTTCGCTGAGTCAGGCTGAATCTGCATGGGCATACTTCCGCTCATATTCTCAACCGGCGCGGAAAACGTAATCCCAACCAGCAGAGTCTTGCCCTCCCTGATGAGATAGCTTCCCGCTTCATTATAATTTGTGACGCGCGGCGTGCTGTCGGGGGAGACGGATTGAGCCTTGCGTGTGACGGCACAACCACCCACCAGAGCCAAAGGAGCAATGATTAAGATGTCTAAAAATTCGCGGCGTGAATTGGTCATCAACGCAGTCCTTTCTGACAGATTCGCAAGCGTCGCCCTGCGCGGGGGCTGCCGCCTATTGCAAAAAGCCACTGAACACCCAACCGTGTATTGAACTGTTCTCAACCTCTATCTCGGACCAGTTGGTATAGACACTTCGATTCAGGCTGCGCACGAAAACCGTATCGAAATTCGTTGACTCCTTGATGACCCAGACGCGCTGGCCGGTGCTGATGTCCGTAATAATCGTGGCATCCAGACGAGGTTCGGCGCGCACGTGAACAGGAGTGAACATACAAATAGCCAAGCGGCCATTCCGGTAAGGAGTGCTCGAAACGGTAGCGTTTTTATTCTGGCTATAGTTCGTATTCTCATTAGAATTACTCACGCTGGAACCAGAGCTTTTGAAGCCGATGACGGCGACAACGGCAATCACCAGCACCCCTAGAGGGATGAGCAGCCAAGGCAGTGGGTTTACCCTTCGCTCTGGCTGGACGGAAGAGGCTACGGGCGGAGGAGCATACGGCAGCGGCGGTAGCGAAGCCTCCAGCGTAGGTTGCGGCGGCGGTGTCGGCGCGTAAGAAGCCTCCATCATCGAGGGCGCGGCGGGCTTGGTGAAGTCGCGCATCTTCGCTCCGCATTCCGTGCAAAAGCGTAGGTCGTCTCTCATAGAGTTGCCGCACTGGTTGCAGATAATCATACGCTACACCTTTTCTCCGGCTGTCGCCGAATCTCTCTTTCTAAAATCCTAAGTCTGGACCTGCTCTCGAAAACGGCTTGAACAGCAGATGCAAAATTGATGACTGCCTTCAGTCAGCAAACGCAGAAGTGAGTCGTGGCATTCACTGTCTGGTGGGCGGGCTTAATGAATTGGGGTCGAAATTGTCCCTTTTCAGCAAGTGTATTTCGCCGCCTGCTTTAACTTTCTTAAGCAACTGCGGGTAAAGATCTGTCGTCGCAGCCGAGCCGCCCGCCAGATACTCCTGATAATCAAAAGCAGCAAAGACCTGCAACTCGGCATCCGCCGCGTTGAGCGCAGACGCGGCTTGGTCCATTGTGGCATGGCTTGAACTGCCGGGCTGATCGTCGTTAGGAGCCGCGTCTGTCATTAAAATGATGGCCGGGTGTTTGAATTTCTGGCCCGCTTTGGCGGCGGCAATAATCAGCGCGTTATAGCTGTTTTCAGGACCACCTAAATCGCGCGATTGATCCAGACGGTGTTGCAACTCGCCTGCATCCTGCGTCGGCTCGCCTGTAATAAGAGTCGTATCTGTAAAATCCACCAACTCTAAACTCTTACCCTTGTAGCGCGTCATAATCTTCTTAATGTTCTCTCTGAGTTCCTGCCGGTCATCATTCATGCTCTGAGAAGTGTCAACGACGAAGACGATGAGGTCTGTCTCCTTGCGCAGACTAACGGCGCTCAAGAGATCGGAGACGGATTTACCGGCCCTTTGATACTGAGCGGCGAATGCCTTCGCATCAGCATTCTGGCGTGGAACGGAAGCCTCCGCTTGTGCCGCCAACGCTCTCCGCTGGCGCTCCCTGACAGAGCTTGCGTAGAGAAACACCAACACGCCGCACAACGCTATCAAAAGCAGTTCGACGCCAAGCACCTTGAGAGCAAATCCGCCGGAATTCATGCTCTAGAACCTCTGCTCACCGATTGCGGCAACCCAACTTATGGTTCCCATTCAAATGCTAATTCCGAAATCGGCGTATCCTCAGAGTCAGTTGATCCGGCATAGAAATTATCTATTGCCATCCGAACCCAACGGGTTCTGACTCCTCCAACGTCTAGACGTTGCTCTTCCATGCGATCCTGAAAATTAAAGCGGCGGGTGCTGCCATCTGAAAAATAGAAAGTAGCTGCGGCCAAACGATTATTGTGTGTCCACAATTGAGGGCTTTTGAAATAGCCGGGGGCAATTCGTATGCGCAGCAATTTCACTTCTCGCGCAAAATCACATCGTATCCATTGCCCGATGCCCGGACCACTAACCCCTTCATCCCAAGCCGTCAGCAAACTTCCATCAAGCACATTGCCAGCTTCGTAACTACTACCGCTCGTTGGAGACTTGGTAGAAGAGGCGCTCGCGTTGATGCTCAGAGCAGTAGCCTCAGACGCCAGCGTGTCTGTCTTTGGACGCGACTTAACCGGATTCGGAGTAGTCGAAGATATTAGCGGTGCAGCGACATTGCTGCTCCCAGAATCATCGCCGCGCCCTTTTATCAAAGCCACGGTGACGGCCACTGAGACTGCTGCAGTGGCTAACAATCCGACAATAAGAAGGACGACTGAAAGCTGCCGGGGCGACTTGACGGAGGCTCCCGTCATAGGATTCAAAGGGAGAGTCGGAGCGGCTGGCTCTGCGAGCCGGACAGACGGAACAGGCGAAGGGTATGAGCTTGGCGCGGGCGACGGCGAAGAGCCAGCGGTGGTCACAGGCTCTCCGCAATCCAAGCAAAATTTCTGGTCTGACTGAACTACTGCGGCCCCGCAAGACCTGCATAGAATCAAGGTTCGCCTCCCTGAAACTTCAAAAGATAAGCCGGAGGATCATCAAGATGAAAACAGGTTAATACTGCTCTCTGTCCTCTGCGCTGCCATAGCTCCCTGCGTTTGTGTACTATGAGCTGTTCCTGGCTCTCCCGGCAGTAGATGAAATGTTCTTCAACTAAGCTTTGCTAGTCGCCCACGTTGACTGCGGCAGCGTCCGGTGCAGCGACTTCAAGCCTCAGCGCTCGCTTGCCGTCCACCAGCTTCGGCGCGATGTTGTCAATGTCTTGGCGATACTTGAGGCTCTGCCTGATAAACTCCTGTCTGGCCTCCGGCTGATTGCCGTCACTCGATTCCAGAAAGTTCTCGACTCCCTTAATCTGCTTATCAACGGCCCTGCACATATTGGATTGCTCTATATGTTCGAGGCCGTCCGTAGCCTGCATCTTGCTCTCCGGATAGACTTCATCAAAGTACCAGCCAAGCACGGCATTGTAGCGGGCCAGTAAATCACGGTTGCGGCGTGTGCGATCCAGATGGTCTCGATTGCGGGCCATCAACTTGGCGCGTGTGGATTTCTTGCTAATGAGTTCGGCCAAGGCACGCATCTCTATCCCTAGCGGAATGGTTTTTTCTTTACCGACCAGTCCAATCTGTTCCGACCAGACATAGCGTATGCGCCCGGCAGCATCTTTTTCCGGCTTAATCTCACCGAAGATGACCCCCAAGAGGAAACATTCGTGCGCCTCTTCCAGTTCGGCGCGTTCGCGGTCATCAAGCACAACCAGATCGTCAAACTTAATCTCATTGTGGTCCGTGTGCAGTTCTTCTCCTTCAGCCTGCTTGGAAATATACTTCTGCCTGTATTCTGGAATCGGGTTGGCCCAGTTAATCGGAATCCCGCCGACTTCGCTGTAGAAGACAATCTCGGAGCGGTCCGGCAACTCTTGAATCGAGAGCGCAGGGTCACCCGGCTCTGTAATGCGCGAGTTGAGGAGTCGTTTGAAATCTTCTAGCTTAGTCATATCGGCGGTATGCTGCGGAACGCCAACGAGAATCTTGTGACGCTCAGGCGAGAGCACGTAACTGCGAGGACGATTGCCGCCGTGCAGCCAGAATTTGGCCTTCTTGTAAATGAAGCGCACCTGCGATTCCAACTCCGCTTCATCCGGGTATTTCTTCCAGAGAGTGTCCAGCACGTCGAAGTCCTGCTTGAGTTTGTCGAACGGCTTGCGAGCCAGATCGCGAATCTGCGTTTCGATGGCTTCCATTCCACCATGCTGCTTCATCACTCTGGGCAAATCCATTACGGAGGTCCGCAATTCCTGCAAAATCTGATCGCCGATAGATTGAACCTGTTGTGTTCTCCTCTCGCCGGTTCCGAGATATTTCGGCAAATAGTTAGCCTCGATGTCGTTGGAGTTATAGAGCATTAGGGACAAATCACTTTTCGTCGGTTCTTTGAAATGCTCATACTTGACCTCCAGCCGCCGCTTGAGATTTTCGAGTTGACCGCCCAGCGTATATAGCTCCCCGATCAACCCCTCCTTGTACATCTCGCCGCCCTCCGTGCTTTCCGCCATCCCGATGTAAGCAATCAGGCGGGTGCAAATCTCTATGGCGGCAATGCGCACCTGCGTGAGCAGGACCGCGTTGAGATGTCTGGGGGCAAGTTCCTCGAAACGCTGAATGTCGTAGCGAAGGATAGTGCCCTTCCGACCATCCCAGTTGGAACGCATCTCATGTCGCGCAATCTCCGCGAGCAAGTGGTCCAAGCGCCGCCTTGATTCTTCCGCCTCTTTAATTGTCCGCTCAACTAATCGCTGGAGCGCGGGGATGTACTCACGATTCTCATCGCGCATCACGTTAGCCATTTGACGGAGCAGGGCAATCGCGTAGCCAACGCTCTGGTGCTCCTCGTTCACAACCCTGCCAATTTCTTTGTAGAGAAGTTTCTGCGAAGTGTCGGCCAGTTCCTCCTTGTTGAAATGTACGGCGCGCGAATAGTCTCCCCACTGCTGCGGGTCCTGTTTGTCATTGCGCAGCTTGCCGAGTTCCCTTTCAACACCAGCACGCAGATATTGCGCGAGGCTCTGGCCCTTCTGACGGTGAACCCCGTCGCGCACCTCACGCGCCGTTTGCCCGACTGCCTGTGTGATTAGATTCTGAATTTTCTGCCCTTGCTTGCGCCCATCATCGAGCAGCGCGTTTTGAATATCGTGTCGCTGTTCGATAGCGCCTTGAGCCGACAAGTTTCCTTCAAAGAGACGGATTTTTGGCAGCAGATCGGTGAACACAATCTCGGTTAGACGCGACGCATTGAATTCGCCATGCGAGAGACGCCCCCAGTGGTCCACGACCTCCGCGCCGAGCTTGTAGGCGCACGCCTGCTCGATACGGTCTGCGGGGACTGTGATTGAAGCCATGCCGAAGCTGGAATACCGCGTGATGAACTTCTGGTCAATGATGCTCTCTCGATGCTCGTTAAGATGGCGGAAAGCGAATTGATCCACCATGTACTGGTCCAGGTTGACGCGCACGCCGCGCTTGTATCCGGCGAAATTACCCTGAGTAAAATCCTTGAAAATATTCTCGGCGACCATGTTGAAAATGATCTCGCGTGTGGAGAAGTCAACGTTGTTGTTGGCGTTGTTGACGCGGTCAATGAGGTAGGTGTAGCTAAAGGGCGGGCCGGGAATCTTGCGCTCAACTCCGTCAGACCATTCCACCTCGAATTTATGCTCGTAGCTGTAATACTCCAACTCTTTCAGCGCGGCGTATCCGTTGGCAAACACGCGGTCTTCGTTCGGATTGAAGAGGCCGGGCATCAAGATGAAGCCGACGGTGGTCAAGGCGTTGCCCTCAAAAATGTTCTTGATGAGAAAGGCGAGGTCAAGAAACATCCCGCTGCCCGTGCCGCCTGCCAGCGAAAAGACGACGAAGACCTGCAAGT
This sequence comes from Pyrinomonadaceae bacterium, assembly GCA_049593215.1. Taxonomy (GTDB): domain Bacteria; phylum Acidobacteriota; class Blastocatellia; order Pyrinomonadales; family Pyrinomonadaceae; genus JBAWGU01. The sequence continues at coordinate 29,989 of JBAWGU010000162.1, read as the reverse complement.
CAGCGATGTTAGTCTCCAAGTGATGCTTTTCGCGGACGGTCCTGATGTTCTCAATATTGCGCACGGTGCTGCCCGCATGACTAATCGCGTTCCTGATCTTCGTATAGTGCTCGAAGAATCCGAGGCGGCTGTAGGCGCGAATCTGTCCGGCCCCTTCAGTCATCGTTTGCAGTTTGGTTAAGCCGGGATAGAACCAGCGTTTGATGTGCGGGTGCTGGTTGAGATCATTTGTGACCTTGGTGGTGTCCGCCATCGTGGTCATCAACTTTTCAGAGGGCGCAAAGGCAATCTGCTCTGTGAAGATACCCGCGCCAACATCCTTTTCTGTCGCATCTGTATCAATCCACAAGTACGAGACGATGGGAAACTGCGCCAGAGGCCCATACTTTTCATAGAAACGTTTGCGCACGCGCAGCAAAATGTCTCCGCCTGAGCCGCCGATGCCGATGATGACGGTCGGCTTGACCGGAGCTTCCTGCAACGGCTTTACTTCAGCTTTTCCGCGAATGATGATTTGATCGCTCATGGTTTCTCCTCTCAAGCCTCCTTACCGGAAACAAGCCAGACGATGGCGTGCAAGAGCCAGAAAGCCCCCATCACACCGATGATGATCCATGTCTCCAATCGCAGACCCAGATACAGAACCGTCAGCGCAGAAGCCAGCGCCAACATGACCAGCAGACTGATGGACCAAGTGAAATGCTCCGCGCTCGGCACGGCCCAATGTTGTTTGAAAAGCAGCCCGGAGAAGAGCCAGCGAAAGAACAGCACATAGACCAAGAGGAGACCAGCCAGCATCACTCCGCCGATGAGCAGCCAATCCTTGAGAAAGATCGAGTTGGATTGATTGATTTGTAGAGGCTTGTTGGGGAGCGAATCGTTGCGGACTTCAAACTTGCTTGATCCGGCGGCAAAGGGAGCAGACTTGCCATTTTTCTGCAACTCGATTTGATAGACGACAGGATCAGTTGAATCCTTGTAGACCAGATAATCAACGTCCGCGTAAGTTCCCTTTGCGTCTCGCTTCAAAGTGTAGAAACGCCACTCGCCCGTCGCATACTTGATGGGTGGAGTGTCAATAGAGATTTCATCCGCTCCGAGGTCTTTGGCATATTGCGGGTCAATGCGAACGGCCATCTGATAGCTCAGGTCGTTCCACGGCTGGTTGTTATTATCGGTCCAATATTGCTTGAGTTGCTTGACGACAAACTCTTTCCCCTGTCCATGCGTCTCGCTTGCCAAGACCATCAACAGGGTCAGCAAACCACAAAGCAGAACGGCTCTGTTTTTCATGACATCCTCTTTTCTCGTCAGTACCGGGCGAAGACTGACGACGCTGGCTCCGCGACGAAGAGTACGGCGGAGATGGAAGATCAAAGACTATGCGAGTTGGTTTGACTAAAGCTCTAATGAGCCGGAAATTCTTTTACGTGACAGCAAGGTATAGATTTCAAAGGTCAAAAAATATGGAGTTATGAGTCTAAAAAAGTGTCGCGCCCGTTTGAGGTTTGCGCCCTCGCGGTTGAGACGTGATTCAAAGTGTAAGTGTAACGCCTCTGATCCACCTGACTCGCTATCTCAAAGCTATTAAGATTCTCCGCCAGATGGTGAGCCTTGAGCGCCCCGTTGATCGTATAAGCGCCGAGCGGTGCAACCGTCAGTTTGCCAAACTGCTTTTTGATAACGGCGGCGCGATCACCATTAATCGTGATGTAGCTTCGACCGACCATCGGCAAAGCTAAGGTCTGCGGCTGATCGCTGAATGGAGTTGAAAGCTCATACCGTTTCTTCACGAAGAAGATACTAGCCGCGCCGAGCGCAAGGACAAACAGGGCCAGACCAACCAACCCGACAACGGCCCTTCTCCAAAGCGAATTGAACTGCACCTGAAATGACATCGGAATGCTTCTGCCGCGCATCTTCTTCTGGCCTTGCCTCACATTGTTTTCGATGCCCCGTAAATTTTTGACCTGATTGAGTGCCGATGCATCCATCTGCGTCTCAACGTCCGCCAATTTATAATCGAATGTGACATCAACCGGATCGCTCGTTGAATTCCACACGGCGTTCCAGAAACTTGCAGGCTTGAAAGTCATATCTCCCGCTAGTTTGGTCGTGTAAATGACCGAAGACTTTTTTCCAGCTTCGAGAGTCAGGTCAGTTGGAGTGATGTTGCCGCGCCAGGAGTTGAGGTCGCCGTTAGCTTCGACTGTCTCAGGGACTCTCATCTTGGAATCCATCGGCGTGATCTTGCTTTTGACAATTTTGAGGTTGCGTAGCTTCGACTCGAATGGAAACTGGAGGGTGAAGTCCGGCGTCGTGCCTTCCGCCACCATCGGCAGTTTCAGCTTGCCGTCAACGAGCATGGACGGTTCATCATTGACCCTGATGTTGGATTCGTTTAATTCGACGCCCCTCTCGATGGGAAACCACGTAACGGGAGCGTTGCCGATTTTTCGTCCCGCGTCATCGGCCAGAGAGTCTAGGCCGGGGCGCGAAGGCTTGACGGAAAATTGCAGCAGGTACATGACCATCGCATCCTTGTCCGGCGAAACTTTCACACCGTTCTCGTTGGTCAAAGGAAACACGTAAGCAGATTGGAAATTCGTATCATCCTTGACCTTCTCGTAGAGCGGATCGACGCTACCGCCGCCTGAGACATCCTGAACATTATCTGTCACCAGCCAGATCAACACATCGCCCGTCACGGAAAGCTTCTCAATATCTCTGAGCGTCAGTTCGAGTCCTTCGGGAATATCCGTGTCCGGTCCAGTGGCGTCCCCAAACGTCGGCAAGCGCTTGGGAATCTCCTGCATGTCATATTTGCCGTCATACTTGCGCTGGCGGTCATTGGGATCGAAATTGACGCTCCCCCGGTGATCGAACCAACGCACAATCACACGGTCGCTCGGCTCAAAAGCTTTGGACCTCAAAAGCGGCTCGAAAAGCCAGCCTTTCATATTGTTGGCATAACGTTCTTTCATGCTTCCCGAAACATCGAGCAGAAGAACATGGGTTTTCCCCTCAACTCTTTGCGCCATCACACCGAGCGCCAGAGTTGCCAGAAGCAGGCCCACACCTAATTTCGCAATCAAGAACCGCATAGTCATTTAATGCCAGTCAATCACAGCAACTTTTCCATCCCCACCTAGGACGACGATGTGCGACTGTGTGAGCAACGGCGACAAGCCAACTTCTCCCGCCAGCAGTTTCACTCTCGCCACCGGATTAGATTTGAGCGTGTCGAAGAGCAGTCCGTTTCCCGTATCGTCGAGCGCAAACACGCTTTCGCCTGCGACGATTGGAGTTGAAGAGACTGATTCCAGAGTATCGCTGGACCAGAGCAGATTTCCGCGCGCAGAGAGCAGCGTGAGGCCCGCCATGTGCCCGAGAGCAATAAAATGCGGGCTGGCTGCAATACTGCTGATGCGCGCCCGGTGGTCGTAGAGCAAGTTGATGAGAGGCCCGCTCTTATCCAGGACCAACTCGAACACGTAGCCACTCGGGTCGGCCAAGAAGATTCTATTATCCAGGACGAAGGGCGAGACCTGTGGGTCAATCCTCCGGTTAAGGGAGAAATTCTGCTGAAGCTCTCCTCCGGCTGCACCCAGGACGCTGACCTGCCCGGCCAGAGTAATCAGCACAATTTGATCTCTGACTAAGACGGGGGAAATTACCTGATGCGTGTCCAAACGGAAGGGTGTGGGCCAGAGACGCTCGCCGCCCCTCTGCAAGACCGATTCGAGAACCGCCTGCTGGCCGATTCTGGAGAGCAGATAAACAGCCCTCTCATCAATCAACAACGGTTTCGTGATGGCTTCGCCCACGCATTCAAAGGCCCAGACGGGACCGGGCGGTTGCAGCACCGGTTGGTCCAGAAAATCTGCCAGCTCGAAGGCCGACAATCTATTTCCGGCAGCGACGAAGAGAGTTCCGGCATGGAACGCAGGCGTCACGGCAATCTGATTCAAGATAGGCAGATGCCCTATCTGGTTCCCCGTATATTCGCTGAGCAGGAGAATGCTGCCGCTGCTCTGAACGATGAAGACCAAACCTACTGTGGCAATCGGCGACACTTCGATATCAGCGCCGAGATTCAAGGGAAAAGGCGGACGCAACTCTCCGAGCGCTCGAATGGAATTAAGTTGGAGTGAATTTGCTCGCAGGCCCGCTTCCATCGGCCAGACTTCCGTCTCCAATTCCCGACCGCACCCGCGACAAAATCCTGCAAGCAAACGATTGGTCGCGCGGCAATGCGGGCACACGTTGAAGACACCGCCACACTGTCCGCAAAAATGTGACGACTCCTCGGCATTCGTTCGCTCACCGCACGCCAGATACGGACAATAATTCCAGAGTTCGAATACAGGGCCAGAGGCGGCCATCAAGACATCTCTCTTCGTCGTGGGAAAACTCATAGATGAAAATCCTGTGCGCTGCTGCTCTGCTGCCGCCTTGAGCTTTAAGTGCTGGCCGCGCCCGCTACGACCACTTGAGGCCGCCGCAGTACCTCGCCCGTTGACATTCGCCGGAAGCCGCACCTGTGGACCTCAATCACAGTATTAATGGGAAACTGCGTGGCTTGCCGGACCATCGTCGCTTCATGCAACCGTCGGTCATAACTTGTTTGCCCGACCTGTATGGCTTCGGGTTGAATGTCGAATTTGCCCAGCACCTCGCGTGCGATATTCTGTACCTGAGCCAAATCACTGCCGATTTCAGCATCAACAGTCGAACGCGCGGCCTGCCCTCCGGCAAGCGCCAGGCACTGAAGTTGAAAGAGATTGTTGAACCAGTCCATCAAATACTCCGGCGCATCGGCCACATTTTTTTTCAGCTCCGGCTCTTGCTCAAGCGACGGGAGCGTTTCTCTGCCATTCTTTCCTGCGCCGTCAGGGAAATACTGTTCGAGCAGCGCGCGAGATTTTTGGACCATTTGAGCGATGGAGATTGAACCGCCCTTGACCTCTTCGATAAGACGCTGCTGCTCGGCTTTAAGCATCAAACTGAGATGCGAAAATGAGCCGCGCTGCAATGTCGTCAATTGCTGACTCACCGCCGTGTGCCACTGGTCAAAGCGTCCAATATCCTGATAAAGAGTTTGCACCCTGCCGAGCAACTCCGGTGAGAGATAAGCTCTGCCTTCAAGTTTTTCGACCAATTCAGCGAGCGCCTGAGCAAGCGGCTCAACGCGGCTGGCGTTCACGCGCAGAGGCTCTCTGTAGCGTTCGAGCATCGCAATCAATGAAGCACGCGCAGTCTCGCTGAGACTGCCTGCGTCTGCCGCGCCTGCCTCTCGAAGCTGCGACTGACCAACCCAGTTCGCCGTCAGCGCGACGGCATGAACAGCATCGCTGACTTGGCTGCTACTGAGCGTCAAGCGATTCTCAAGCTGATTCAAACGGGTTGAGAACTGGCTCAACCCTTGACTCTGCTGGCTCACCTGCTCGGTCAGTTTATCAACCGCGACATTCCTGCCCGGCGGAGGCTGTGCGCGACTGCCGCCCGCCAGATTCTGTTGTACCCTCAGTTGATCGATGTCCCGACTCGTCTGCGTGCCCTTCAATAAGTGGAACAGATGCAGCAACAGCGCCAAGCCGACGAGTCCGACGAAGGGCCAAAAGACTAGCGGATTGGTAAGCCAATCAAGGGGTCCCAAATTATTTAAAGAGGTGGATGAGCCTTCTAATGAAGCTTGCAACTTAGTCAACTGATCTTGCTGCTGATTCAATCGGGTTTGCTGGGCAGTCAATTGCTCTTGCAAACTCTGTTGCCGCATTCTCAATTGTTCTAGCGTTTCTGGCTTATTAGACGCTGTTGTAGACTGTCGCCTACCTGTGTCAGCAAATTTCTCGTTTGGATTAAGGAGAAGCTCATTCGGGTTGGGTTTTCCTTTTTCGGAATTACCCTTGTCATTTGTGGTTTTATCTGCGGAGGAAGGCGAGGATTTAGCTTCCGAATTATTATTCTGCGCAAACGTCAGCGTGACTAACAATGCTATCAGTACGAGTGGGGCGATCAACACGCAATATTTTTTCATGGCTTGCTCCATCACGGGTTTTGGGCGTTTACTCGTCCATCATCTCTATGTCTTGCGTTTGTCCGTTGGCAGTGATCTTGAGGACGCGATTTTCATCCATTGCAAATTTGATTGGGATACTTGGGCCAGACGCATCGCGAACGTCAATGCGCACGCGGCCTATCTTTTTGATTTCAGGATTGCCGTCTATAAACTGTCCTTTCCCACGATTCTCAGCCAGTTGAAGAGTGATAACCTCTTTACTGAGGGGAAGCTCTATCACACGCTCACAGGGGAACTCTGTTTGCGCCGGAAATACTGGAACAAAGATCTGTCGCAGCATTCCTGTCAGAAAGTCCACGTAGCCAATGTCGTGGATTAATCTGTTAGCGCCGCCGACAAACTCAAAGTTGGCGCGCGGCTGATCCTTAATCTGGCCCCAGAAAGCTGCGCCAAGCGCAACACAGAGTTTCGGCTCAATCAAGCTTGAGCGGTCTTCCGCATTGGGCAGCAGTTTGTTGATGCGCTTGCGGACCATCGGCAGGAGACTTGTCCGGCCTACATGCAGGACGGTCTGCACATCTTTGCGCGCCACGCCCGCTCTTTCGCAAAGAGTTTCGACGACCCCGGCGGCGCGTTTGAGGAAAGGCTCAACCGTTGTCTCAAGCTCTTCACGCTTGAGTGTGGCCTTGAAGCGCGCAGGCCCCGCACCGTTCATGATGTAAGACTCAAGAGGCGTCGCGCCAACGCGAAGCAGTGGCTCGATGGTCAACTCAACCGCAGGCACTTTGGTCAAAGATATTTTGGCTAACTCAGCCTGTCGTTTGAAATGTGCGCGCGTCATGTAGGCGGCGCGTGCAATCTCAGGCGTGCGGAAATGGTGGCTGAACTTTTGTCTGTCGCCAAGGCAGTTGATGTCAAACTCAGGATATTCCTTCTTCGCCTTATCAGCCAGGAGATGGACCAAAGCCCAATCTATATCCTCTCCGCCCAGCCGGGGGTCGCCCCCCGGAGCCAGAGTTTTGAGAAGCACCTTTGTCTCTGCGGCCTCAATCTCGATGAGCGCGCAGTCCAGCGTGCCACCGCCAAAATCGAAGATCAGCAAACGCTCCGGTCCATCTTCTTTATCAGAAGGCGGCTTCTTGCTCAGGTAATAGAGAGCGGCAGCGTGTGCCTCGTCAATCACGACGCCATGTTTTGAGGAAGTGCGCATTTCCAGTCCGGCCATCTGACAAGCTTCAAGCAGAGCACGACGCTGATTATCGAAAATCTCGACCGGGACGGTGACGATGGCCCTGCGCGGCGTCTTATACTCGCCAAGCTGAAAGAGAGCGTTTTCGGTTCTCAGCATTAGCTGTTCGATAATCTTCGAGGTCAGTTCAGTCGGATTAAATTCGCGGCCCGCGAGCGTCTCCGTGTGCTTACCACCCAAAACACGCTTAATCGAAGTCACAGCGTTAGCGGGCTGAATGTCAGCATCATTGAGCGCTTCGCGTCCGGCGATGATAGAGCCGTCAGGATGGAAGAAGAGTACTGAAGGCATGATGCGCGCGTCCGACTGCGAACCCGGCTCAATCGAGTCGAGCGGAATAACGAAGGGCGTGTCATCCTTGTCCAGCACAGCAACGCATGATGCAGTCGTGCCGAAATCAATCCCGATATATTCTTCGTAAGGAGCCGGGTTGACGAATTTGACGATGCAGGGAACTGTCTGTTGAGTGCTCTGGTAAGAGTTGCTCTCAATTTTGATTTCGGTGCTGAGGTCTCCGGCGCGTTCCGGCGCTCCCTGCACCTGCACATCCACGACGTAGGCGTTGCCTGCTTGAATGCTCAGAGGCGTTTTGACAAAGCACTCCATCCAGTCAACCGACGCAGCGATGGACTGGATGATTAACTCTTCTCCGCCGCCGTTGACGAGTTGCAGCGAAAGCCTGCGGGAACGCTGCGTTGAAACCACCTCGAAATCCAATTCCGGCGGCTGTACAGCCAGCCGCGCAGGACGCACGGCCTCAATCGTTAAATCAACTTCTACCGGTAGATGACGCTCAAACTCGCAAATGATCTTCTTGATGAACCTGCCCGGCGCTAGTTCCAATTGTGGAACGCGCAGGCGCATCTCTGTCGAACGCCCACCTTCAACGACGACAGGCGCGAGCAGTTCAAGCTCTGTCGTGGTCGAGAGCAGCCCTGTCGCTGTCTCATCAAAACGTACTTTGGAGAGCGTTAAAGTGCCGCCTCCATCGTTGGTCAAACGAATGTCCCAGAAGTTTTCCGCCCCCAGCACATAGGGATAGCTCTCTTGGGTAACGATTCTGGGAATCGGCAAGCGTTCAACGATTAAGGGAACCTGCCGCTTTGAATAGCCGTCAGCATTTGAAGTGATTTCAAGCACCGCTTGATAGCGTGTGGTCAGGTCAAGCTTATGCGCATCAAAGTTCGACAGGAGGTGTTCAGCCTCTCCTCCTTCAAGGCTGGCCGCATTTGTGTGCAGGCTAAAGCGCTTGATCAGTTCTTTGTCGGCGATGATGTTGAAGCTGAGGCGAAGAGGGTTTTGTCCCGCATTTTTCAACTCGATTAACTGCCCGACCCGATGCTCACCCTGTGGCTCGAAGACCACTTCGCCAGGCGTTTCCAGAACTGCCAGAGCGGCGCGACATTTAGAGCAGAAAGCATCTTCACGTCGCACTCTCCAGCGACCACAATGAGCGCATGGAACGCCGCCCTTGGCAACGATCATCGGGAGGATTGTCTGCGGGAGCAGCCGATTTGAGGTTGGAATAATGTCGTCCAAAAGCGAGACGGTTCTCTGGCTGCCTGCATCCTTCTCGTCCAACGTGTCTAAAGGATTGAGCACTTCCGTCGGGCGCTCTGAAACAGGAACATCGGCAGGCTCCTTCTCTTTAGTTGTCTGGAGCGACGGGACTCTGGTAGTTAAATAGCGGCTGAGCGCCTTGGAGACGACCGGCTTAAAAAAGAGGTCAGCCCCCATGCCGCCCAACTGCGCAATCTGCGACTGGTCCGCCCCCTCAAGCAGGACCAGCACAGGCACACTCTTAAATTCGCTCTGCTTCCGCAAGTTGGCGCAAATGGCAACTGCATTCTGCGCTTGTCGATCAAGGATAATAATAGAGACGTCCACCGCATTGCCCGCCAATTCTTGCGGCATGAGAGGGATCAGCCCCGCCTCCTGCAAAATACTCAGTAGATGGTCTACTCCTTTGTCTTTATCAGCGAAGATCAGTGCGCGCCGTATGTGCGTCATGCTCGAGTTGTCCTACCCGATTAAAATCTAAAGGCAGCAACCTGACTGCCCTCTGCTCAAGACCGTCTTTCCAGATTGATGTTTGTCGCTGAACGGTAAGCGTCTATCATGGCCCATATCCAGAAAATTATTCCGATGCCAAACCCTATGAGCAGAAAGAAGCCGATCATAAAACCAATTCCCTTGCCTACATCACCGTTATAAAATTGTCCGATACCCGGCAGTAACATGCTTAACAGCAGCGCGACTGCTGGCTCCTTCCGCTTGATATATGGAGCGACGGGCATTGCATATGGATGCATTTGCTGATAGGGATAAGCCGGTTGAGAATGTTGGTATGGCTGAGGAACTGCCGGCTGCGAGAAAGACTGATTGGGTTGCTGATACTGATAGTGCTGTGTCGGTTGCACCGGCGCAGCGCTTGCACGCGCAGAGCAGGTGCGGCAATAGTTCCTTCCATCGGAAACTCTAAGACATTCGCGGCAATAAAAGTTGCCACACCCGACGCAAACTCCGGCAGCCGTCACGGCAGGATGAGTGCTACAGGCCATAGTTGGACTAGTCGGACTAGTCGGTGGAACTACCGGGTCCGTGAATAAAGCCGTGACTGGACTCTGCCCGTTCCGATTGATAGCTCCAAAGTTATAATCCGTCCCGTCTTTATGTCCGCTATTAGAATCAACAGATGCTCCGCAGCTACTGCAAAATTTGACGGTATCGCTTAAAAGCATTCCGCAGTCATTACAAATCATGTTATCCCTTTCAAAAGAGAATTGTTGCGGTAAGCGATGGTGGAGCAATCAGGGATTGCGAGGATTAGGCACCGTCGCGTGGTTGATAGAACCAGACACCAGCCAGTCGTTACATCTGGTATGAAGACTCACTAATTGGTGAAATCAATGAGGAACTTATCTCTACTAGAATTTCAACCGTATAAGCTAACCGGGCAATGAATGTATTAGCCCAATCTTAAAGGCAACAGGAATTATGTATTCCTGCTCCAACTATCAGGTCTCACGAGGCACAAATTCAATCACACTTCCCTTAAATGTACAAGTATTATTGTTCCCATCGGTGAGGGGCAGTGGCCTCATTACATTTGGGATTGAAAAAGGAACGCAAAGTGTGGACAGTGTCGTCTGCCATGCCGGGAAACAAAATCCATCATGCTCCACTTTCCCTGCGCGGAGTACTTATACCTTCAATACCTGACAGCCACTCAAAATTTCATGAGTGGCTGTTCTTATTTTTCAAGCCTTCGGTAAATGGCGATTGAGTCGCCTCCAGGGATACAGTCAGTGAGCCGTTATGTTTGCTATCTGGGTACACGACCTCGTAACCGTACTTGGCTTTCCAGGCGGCTCTGTTCCAGACCTTTGTGTATTTGCTTTGGTAGTTGAAAAAAACGGTCGTGTTACGCCCGCTGAACTTCACAATGCGGGCTATAGCTTCCGGGGTCGGATGTTTGAAATAGGAGCCATTGGTCGAGACCAAGTAGCGGTTGCAGTCAAGCAACTCCATAAGCTCGCACGAAATGTTATGTTCGCTCCCATGATGCGCAACCTTAAGCGCGTGCAGCTTTAGTCGCTTCGCCTTCCGCTTGAATGTCTTAATAGATTCCACTATGCGGTCTGCGTGCGCATCGCCCGTAAGCAGCGCCTTCTTACCCGCATACTGAAGAAGAACCGCAATGCTACTGCCGTTAGGCTCACCCGTGTCCGGCTTGAAGGGGCTGGCTGCGAGTTGCTCTATGTCAATTCCTCCGAAGGCTTCCCAGCCTTTCGCTTTTAAGGTTTTTGGGGCCTCAGCGTCTAGGCCCGGCATCAGCCCTGCTACTTTGCACTCCTTTTCCCAGACGGGTATCAGCTTGTCCAGCTTTTGCCGGTCGGGGGAAAAAAGGGTGAGAGCCATGCCGCCAGCCAGTTTCAGACTCTTGAGTCCCGTCTTCGGGAGGCAGACGGCTTTTCGCCTCCATTTACGGTTCCACGGGAGGCCCCTGTCAATCAGCGCTTGTGTCAAGCGTTCGCCTTGAACCGCGCCCCACGTCTCGACGGGGACGCTCAGTAGATGGTCGTAGCCATTAAACCATATGTCATTGAATCTCAAGGACAGTTCACTATCTTCAAGGAGTCCTAACACTCCTTCGATGTGATCGCGGTCAACGTGTGTAATGATGAGAAGCTCGAAAATTTTTTGACCCGGGGGCAGATTCGTCAAGCGGTCCTTAAGCTCTTTCGCTGTCGCTGCGCGGCCTCCGTCAATGAGGATCTGTCTGGGCTTCCGGGGATCTCCGTATCGAATCCAAAGGCAGTCGCCTTCCCTGGCAGGCAGCATCTCGATTTCAAACACCCGGCTCACCCCCCAGTTTCATGATCGTGAAAGGCTGTTGGTAGTGCGTGCGCCATGCGAGTTGACGGACGTTCTTCAACATCTCCTGCGCCTCTTCATCATTGGGTGAGACCAATTCGAGACCGTCCATCAGCCAGCGTACGCCCATCGAATAGAAAGGCAGTCCGCGCCTGTAAGCAAGCTTGAGTGCGGTCCGGGCGTCCTCGATATCTGCCGAGTTGCGGCGCATGCGCAGTTTCAGTTGCCCCCACTGAATCGCTCCGTCTGGGATATGCGGGAATCTATTCATAAGATTCCAGACCCAGTCGTGCCATTCATTGTCGGAGGCGTCTTGCGCAGTCCCGACCAGCGCGTAGGCACCCGCCGCAGCCGCGAACGGATTCTCGAATTTGTAATAGAGCATCACTTTGGCTGTCTCAGCTATCTGGCAGACCGTCGGCAGAGAGCCTGAAGACAAGTAACCTAGAAGCATCCCTAACTGCTCGTCTCTGGCCGTGGCCGATGTACAGAACCCTTGAGCCTCTACCGGCTCCTGGATGGCGATTTCGATGTCTGCCTCACGACCTGTCGTCACCACGATCCAGGGGATAGGCAGACTGACGAGTTCTACGCTCTGCCGCCTGGAGACGACGACGAAATATCTCTGCTCAGGTTTGATACTCGTACCGAGCGAGTGAACCGTCACGCCAGATTCTTTTGACCAACTGACACGATAGACCGCATGCATGCTGTCAACGAAAATGTGCGGAATGTCGAGCGGTGGGCGCAAATGATTCAGTTCCCTGATTAACGCGTCGGGCATCATCGGTGAGAGATTCGCCAACCATTCCCAGACGTCCGTCTCTCCCACTCCGGCGAGCGCCGGGTGAGGACTAGACAGACATTGGATCGGGGAGCCGATGCTCACTTCGCTGGGTAGGTCTGTGGCGATTGACGACTCCGTCCTAGCGGCAGCTATCCCGGCAGAACTCGTGCTGCGATACTCGCGCGGCTTAACCTCTTGCACAGTCAGGCTGCGGCCACCGACCTTCTTGGCGTTGAATCGTCTGATGGCGGCACGCCCCTCCTCCTTCGTAGCCATTTCCACAAAGCCGGAGCTGCGTGGGCGGCGGGCGTCGCGGTCTTTTACTACTTTTGCCGATTCGACCTTGCCAACCTGTGAAAAGAGGCTCTTCAGTTCTTTGGAAGTCTGGAGCGAGAGGTTGCCGACGTAGAGTCTCATAGACCTTCCGGCGGACGAGCGCCGCGACGGCTTGCTGGACGATTGCCTTCCCCCGCCTACGCGCTTGGATTGTGATTGCTTAGCTCCTCGCCTCTTCCCCCGGCCCGTTTTCTGTGGCGCTGTCTTTCGTGCGATAGCTTCCTTGGGTTGTACGTTTCCCACCAGATGTTGCCAAGACAGCCATTCGTGAGGCGAATCCTCTGCGCTCAAGACCAACTCCTGCGACGCGTCGCCTTCAAGCGCAACGCTGTCCGCCAGAATCTCCCCAGACGGCAGCACCGTCTCAACATAGTAGCGGCCAGGCTCTAAATTTATAGTTTTGGCTTGTTCCGGGCGATCCGAGACCGGAATGAGTTCAGACATCGGGGCGTGACCTGGGTCGCGCTGCGCGCCCGATTCACTGAGCTTGTAAATCATGGCGGACACTTCGGGCGCAAGACCGCCCTCCACATACTTGTTTACGCGAAGCCGCAAGCTGCTCATGATTTAACCTCAAGGTTGACGACCTTGTAGGTCGGTCGAACCACAGTCTCCTTCTTAAAATCTTTGGTCTCGATTTTCGCGCAGAAATCATAGGTCGCTACGGGCAGCCGCAGGAGCCAGCTGTCTTTGGCAGGTTTCCGCCTCTTCTTGAAAGTGTCATTCTCGCAGCTCAGCGTGGCCGTACTGTTGGCCTCCTCCGGCTTACAACTGACGAGGACAGGCACCATCGGCGAGGCGATGTAATTGAGATGGATCGTCGTCAGGTCCTCAGCCGGAGCTAGTTGTAGCTGCGGAATACGTAGCCTTCGGCTCGCATCCGCCATCAGAAAATCAAGTACATGATGGAGGTGGTTGGTTTGGACGCGCCAGGCTTCATACTCATCTCCGGAGCCAGCACCCGCAAACGCCTCCAAGAGGGCCTGTGTAAATAAGCTCGGCTTGCCGGGTTTCGCGTAAGCTTGACCACCGGACAATGTGGAATAAAAGACAGGAGCCTGTCGAAGTCTTCCAGTAGTGTTCAGTGTCCCCATGCGGTGGATGACCGGATCGCCCGCATTTCCTAGGTTTTGAATGAGCAGTTCCGAGCCGACACGGCAGGCGTCCACAAAGTAGCACTGCTCGCGGGCCGCACACTCGTCCATACCTTGCCGGAAGAGGCGAAAATTGAGCGCCCCATCGAGCGCGCCTCTTGGGTCTGCGCCGAAGTCTGACAATAGCAATGCCAGGTCATGCCCCAACGCAAGGCCGTGACCGCAGAAGAAAAACAGTAAGAGATGGTCAGGATTCTGATTACCCAGGTCGTGCCAGGCCCTGATGGCGGGCTTGACTTCCTGTATTGTTGCGGGCGGTATCTCGACCCTTTTCTCTTTGCCGTTCGCGCTGAACGTGAATTCCACATTACTTTTATCCGAACACAGTAGTGCTAATGAGGCCAGAGGCTTTTTCGGGTGGTCGTATTCTTCAATCAGCCATCGGGCTATTGCGCGCGCCGACGGCGGAGGTGATTTCAACTGGGTCAGGCGGTCCGGGTTGGGAAACTTATTCTTCGATTCGCCGCCGGGAAGATGCAGATAATGGCCGACGCAGATCACGATGGCATGAGTGGCCGGGCCTTCAACATCTCTTTTATAGACTAGCGCGTTCATAATTGTGAATATGGTGAGGCTTCGTCGGCATAAACTCGAAAGGCAGTGCTGAACTGCGAGGACATGCCGCTGGAGGCCACAGCCATAAGACAGCCTAACTACTGGAATCAATTATCACGAAGCGGACGTGAAGGCAATAGGAATCTTCCGAAGTGAAATACCGTTCTAGAGCCACTCTCCGTCCGGCCCCAGCGACTCCTCTAAGGAAACGGCGTGCTTGTTTTTGCATTAAGGAACCGATCCCTATTCTTCCCTGGAACTGATCTCTTTCAATTTCTCGTAAAACTGTGACCGGCTGAGTCCGGAAAGAGCGATGGCCTTTTCTTTGTTCCCGCCCGTGGCCTCAAGGATGGCGCGGAAGTAGTATGATTGGGCGCGCTTGCTGAATTCCTTCCATTTATCGGTGTTCGGATCGAAAGCAACCGTATAGCCTTTATTGTCTGGCGAAGCGACGGGGATAGATTTACCCTGCTTACGCCTACGCATCGTGGCCTCTCTTAAATGAAAGGCGCTAATGAACTGGCTGTCGCCGGCGAAAGCCGCAGCGCTGCGTACGGCGGCGCGAAGCTCTCGGATATTGCCCGGCCAGTCGTAGTCAAATAAGCAATCACAGGCCCCGGTTGGCACTTGCAGTTCCTTCTTTAGGTCCTGATTAAACTCTGAGACAAAGCCCTGCACCAACAGAGGAATATCGGCCCGCCGTTCGCGCAACGGTTTCAATTCTAGTGTAAATCCTTGCATTCGCTCGAACAGATCATGTCTAAATCTTCCGGCTTCGCACTCCACTTCGAGGTCGCGGTTAGTCGCCAGCAGGAACCTTGCTTTAACTTCCTCAAGTTGATTGGCCCCCACGCGCCTGACTTTTTTTTCCTCTAGGGCGCGCAATAAAATTGACTGGGCTTTTAAGTCGAGTTCGCCAATTTCGTCTAGAAAAACTGTTCCGCTTCCGGCTTCCGCAAGCAGTCCGACGCGCGCCTCCGTCGCCCCTGTGAAAGAGCCTTTCCTATGTCCGAACAGATCGCTTCCGGCAAGCTCCAAGCTCAACTCGCCGCAATTGATTGCTAAAAACTTATCCGGCCTGCCACTCAGCCTGTGTATTTCCCTAGCGACAAGTTCTTTGCCAGTCCCCGTTTCGCCCAGAATCAGGGCCGGGTCCGGCAGAGGCGCGACGACCTCCATCATTTTGTACAACTCACACATGATGCGCGTCGCCCCGCGTAAGTTTCCACTGCCGCTGGGCTGCGTATCGCCGTCTAAAATCAACTGCCCCAGAATTCGCTCGGCTACGTGTTCAGCGCTCCACGAACGTGGGGTGATGATTTCCGCCGCCCCCAACTCCATCAACAGTCGGCGGTCATCGTTGTCCGGCTGTGGCGCGCAGAGCAGCAATGGCCCCTTGCTTTCGAGCAATCTGCTGACGCTCTCCGTTGCGTCGCCCGCGCCGTGCCTCGGGGCAATCAACACGCCCTTTTCGATCCCGGCCTCAAGCTCGCGGACTCGCTCCGCCGCATTGAGAGCGAAAGGCAGAGCCTCGACGCCCTCACGCCGCAGAAATTCTGCCACGTCCTTCAAAGGAACCGAATCGGATGCGAAGAGCGCAATGCGCATGTTAAGTCCGGGTCGAGCGGTAAGCTACGGGCTTGACGTCCAAGTAGCTCACCCCCTCATTAAACGTTCTCGATGCGAGGCTCTCGCAAGCCTCGGCAAAAGCTTTCAAGACAACTTCCTGATTGCTCCCGACCTGCATGGCGGCGGAGACAACTTTCTGCGCCAGAATGGTAGTCGCGTCGGTGTGGACATCCTTCTTAAAACCGATTGCTACTTCCACGCCCGCCTTGGCGAACAACTTCGCCGTCGGGGCCGACTGGCAAACGGAGAACAGAGCCAATTTCAAGCTTCTCCTTCCGTAAGCTTTGAAGCAATTGAGCCACCTCTCTGGCGGGAGGCACATTTTTAGTTGAGAATCATACATCCCATCTTCGTCACCGTGACTGAGATGAATCCAGGCCGTGAACGACTTGGATTCTAGCAGACTGCCGAAGGATTCACAGTCAATGTACAGATGTTTCTCGACTTCCGTGCGGAAAGAAAGCTCACGCAGCAGCGCCCCGATTTCCTCTGCTTCGGACCTGCTGTGCAACATCTTCGAGCCTTCGAACGCGCTGGTGATCAGCAGCCGTAGCGGAGATTCTTCAGACGCCGGGCCGAAGATAAGATGGGGGGATAGCTTAACGTATTTGATCTCGACCGGCGTGGAACTTTGGATACTCTCCTGCTCTATGGTCTTGTCCGAGTCCGCATCCTCGCGGCGCACCTCAGATTTTCCGGCATCATTCAAGAGCAGCAGCGCATAGACCATCTCCAACGTGCCCTTGAACAGGGTTACTTCGATGGGCGGAGCCTCGGACTGGCGTTGATATTTTAAGATGGCCGAATAACTTTCGAGGGTCGTTGCGACGACCCTTTTAAGGTTCTGAGGGCCTTTCCCGAATTCACCCAGTAACTCCTCGACCCCGAACTCGGGTGAAGCGTCGAAGATGATCAGGTTGTTCGGGCTGGTTGAGGGAAGATAGCCGTCCTTGACGAACTCGCTCAGCAGACTTTCCAGCATCCTCGATTCGTTGCGTAAGCCGTAACTCCATCCGTCTTTACTGACAAAGCCCTTGAGCGTCTCTTGCCGTTTTTGGGAAGTGTCGGCACGCCCGCGAATAATTTTTTTCTGCTCATTGAAGCTCAGTTCCCCCAGCGGCGTCTCTCCACGCGTTATCTCTATCACGTCAGTGACCCTTTCACGGAGCAAGCCCCGGAAACATTTCACCAGCATGTTCAGGGCGTCCAGCTCATAGAAACTGAGTTCCAACGCACGGTCGTCCCAGACGACATACAATTTCCCCCCCAGCGCGTGATTGCGCCCGTCGGCCACGATTCCTTTCAAGACATCGTATTCCTCTATGCTATCGCGGAGGCCATCTCGCAGGTACAGAAAAATTTCTACCGGGTTGTGGTTGCCGCCGAGCGCGCGGCGGTTGATTTGGCGGGTCAACTCGCCCCAGGCCCTGGCAGGTGTTTGAATGGATTGGTTATCGCGAGTCGTGCGCAACGCACATAGCCGCCCCTTGTCGTCTGGCTTCAACTGCCAATTCATTATTGACTCAAGGGTCTCTTCGACAATGACAATAACATCAACCCGCATATGCGCCCCTCATCCCTAAGACTCAAGAAGTACGCCCCGGCCTCAAAACACCACGGAAGACTCATGGACATTAAAATCTCAAACTCCTTACTGACCCCTTATGTCCGGCGGGAACTGCATCACGATTCTATGCCCGTACTTCAAGTCCTTTATGTCCTCATCGTCGGACTGGTCTCTCAAGCTGCCGTGATAGCGCCCTTCAACCAGCATCTTTGCTAGGTACAGCGGGAGGTAACGGCCTTCGGGCTTGTCCTCGTCATCCTCGGGCTGTTCCGTCTTGGCCTCGGTCGCAAAAGGGACGGGAACGCCCTGTGCGAAGGGGACGAACATTTCGTCACGCAGTTTTTTATTGAGCCGCTGACTCCTATCCTCAAAAATGACTGTCGGGTTTCCGCCGTCGTCTCTACATTCTACGCTCACGAGCGGCTCTATCCCGACGGGCGTAGAGTCACGTCGCTGTGCGAGCCAGTGCAGGACACGCGAGACGGCGATAATGAGGTCCCTTTTATCGGCTTCGACCGTGCAGTCTCCTTCTATCTTGAAGCTCTCGCCTGCGCCCTCCTCGCTCCTAGTAATCATCCCCCAGGACGTTTCAGCAATTTCTCTAATGGATACAGGCTCGCTGTTTTCCTCCCAACGTCTGCTCTCCAGGTCGCGCAGCAGTTCTCCGGTGTTATCCAAGTCGCCCGCCAAGTCCCAGAGCCGCGCCAGGGAATCTTCGGACCAGGAGCCTTCACCCCCGCCCTTTCTGGGGAGCAGGTATTTCAGTTCTTGCCCGACGAAGAGACAGAGCTTCGCCACGCTGGAGCGGATGGCCTTCAATTCAGTCCAACGCGGCCAGATCTTCAACATATTCTCCAGCACCGCCGGCCTCAAATACTGCGCCAGGATGATGCAGAGCGCTTTAGCGTCTTCCGGTACGGGCGTCTCCTTACTTTCCTCCTCCTGAAGGATGCCGATTGAGAGCTTATATTTCTGCGAGATGGGAATCGGCACGAAGGCCGCCCCGTCCAGCTTGGCATAAGCTTTCTTGTCTTTGGCATCAATCAGGTGCCCCAACTTGCTCAACTCAAGGACGTACGGCTCGCTCAGATTCCCTTTGCCGTGCGTCAGCGCTTGGAGCGTGTGATAAAACTGGCTGCTCTCCTGTGGAAGCCCTGCGCTGTCGGCGCAGTTCTGCGTCATGCTGTTCTCTTCGCTGAACAGAACGACGAAGGGCGCGCCGAGGCATGACTTGAACTCAGGACTAAGGACGCTCCGACAGAACTTTACAATCGCCTCCCCCTCAGTTTGACTCTGCGTCGCGATCCGGGCCACCCTATCAAGTGTGTTCGGATTATCACTATTCAAGGCCCTACGCAGGGCGAGGATTCTCACGTGGCGGACTGCTTCGAGCAGATTTCTGCTTGGCTTGTCTGACTCTCCTTCTTTCGAAAGGTAAGCAGCCACGCCGAGCTTCAGGGCCAGCTTGTAGTAATCAATCTCGGTGTAGGCAGAATAGATAAGAAATTCCGGCGGGTAGTCCTGCTGTTTCGCGCGGCGAATGTCGTCGGCGATGTCGGCCCCGGTTACGCCTTGATGATCTGGATCTTCCTCCATCCTCATATCCAGGACAGCCACGTCAAGCTCCTTCCAGTGCTTCTCGGCCATCTCGCGCGCCTCGGCGACCAGACCTGCGGCGTATACTTCAAAGCCTAATGATTCGAGCAGGTCTTTTAGCGCCAATCTTTGAGGCTTTTTGTCTTCGATGATCAGGACTTTTTTTCTTGCCATATCAGTTCGCTCCTCACAGAGCCGCGGGCGGATTTCACCTTGCGGCCCAGAAATGTTGCTGGTCAGACCTCCCTCGGTTTGGGGAAATACAGCGTGAAAGTAGTGGGGGGGGCAGGTCCCTGTTGGGTTAACTTGATGTCCCCGCCAGACTCCCGAATTGAACGCGCCGACAGATATAAGCCAAGGCCATGGCCGTGCTCCTTTGCGCTTTTCCCTCCTGACTTGAACAGGTCTGGAATTATGCGTGGCGGCACGCCGGGGCCGTTGTCTACAACGTGGCAGAGAATCATCTTCTCAGTCTCTTCAGTGAAGATTCGGATAACGCCGTCTTTCACCTTCCCGTCCCGGATCGCATCCTTGGCGTTGTTCAGCAGATTGGCGAGGGTGGAAGTAGCGATGTAGAAAGGGACGTCAACGAGTTGCGCCGGGGGAACTGCGGAGTCAATCTTAATATTGTATCTGGTCAGGGCGTCCCGTAACATATATTTAGCTTGCTGAATTGCTTCGTTCAGCGAACACGGGCGACGCACATCCGGCTTGATGACGCCCGTAAAAAGTTTCGTCAGGTCTTCAATCTGATCGGCCGTCCCGCCCATAGCGAGAATCATCTCTTTATGATTCTCGTTACCTTTCAACCTGCCTAATTTGATCGCCACTTCCAGCGCGGTGATCGGGCTAATCAAGTCGCGCACCAGGTTGACTATCTGATGGATGACTGTGCTGGTCGTCACGGCGGCTGTCGCTAGGCTTTGGAAGTCTGCGGCGTCTCGCTCTAGGGCTTCCTGCTTTTGCCTGCTTAGGATTTGCTGCAAGCCGGTGTCCGCGATCTCCCCGAAGCGTAGGATGAAGCCCGCCCACGGCGACAGGTAATCCAGCTCCTTGTCAAACGCCGGGTTGCCGACGCCCAACCAGATGGTCTGTTTGGTCTCACGCAGAAGGATTTTGATGACGTGGCTAGCTTCACCTTGCGCAGGCTTCAGGGCGCAGAGATGCAGGCGCTGAACACTGGCATATTCTTCATAGACGTCTTTTCTGTCCCAACGTCCCTGATTTTCCAGCTTTCGAATTAATTCTGCCTCTTCGCCGAGCAGGGCTTCCTCGTCCGGCTGCGTCGTCACGGCCCAGAGCAAGTCTGCTTCTCTCGCAGTCTTATCCACTATCTCGAACCAAGCGGCTATTTTGGCCTCTTTCGTCGCTTCGCCGTTGGCGTCGTCGTCCATTTCACTGAGCCCGCTCAAACGGACTGCGAGCCTCCTGGTGACTTCGTTTAAGGAGCCTCGAATAAAGCTGAGCAGCGCATCCGTGATTAAGTTTGAGACTACTCGACGGTGGAAGAAATTGGTGGCAAGCGTTGGCGAATTGAGGTCATTCGCCGTTTTGTGCGTCGCCAAAAGAAGCTTGCCGAAAAACTGGTCGCCGTAAAGCTGTTCGCTGTCCTGGTCGTCCGTCGATGGCAATTCACGTGACGTAATCCTGAGTGATTTGAACAACAGGACAAGACTTTCGTCGCTGCTCTTGCTCTGCGTTTCCGGGTAATGCCTATCAAGCTGCCGCTCTATCATCGCACAGTAATATTCATCCTTGGCGGTGGACGCCTTGTATCGGCAGAAGCCGGCCTCGATGGAGATGCCGGTCGCGAGCGGGGCCAGGATGTCGTGATTGATTTTTGCAACATCCTCGATGGCGGCAGGGATTTTGTATTCGCTGGCCTCGATCTGCAATCGAGTCAGGCGGTGACTGATTCCGTTCAGAGCATCCACCTCCCGATAGTTCTGGACGATGGGTGAAAGCAGGGCCGCGAAGCTCTGAACGTTCTGCGTGTCTGCTTCGGTGAATCTTCCCTCGTCAAGCTCCGCCTTCAGACAGCCGATGACACCCTTATGGAAAAGGATAGGCACGGCGATGGCCGACGAAGGTGAAGCGAGAGGGTGTCTATAGCCGAGAGGCACTTGATCCGAATAATTGGTAAGGCGAAACAGCAGATCCTCCCCGGTCCTCATCACGTAACCATAATCGGCGCTCATATCAAACGGGAACACTTCCGGCTTTCCCTTTTCGACCGGCACACCCACAGCCGGGTACCTGTAACGTGCCACACGGTCTCTTTTCGTCCCCGGCAACTTCATATACAACTCGACCCGGCTGGCGTGTATTTGCTCCTGCAGGGAGCGCACCACTCCATGGTGATCCAGAAACTCCCCCATTCCGTTAGTGACTTCTTCCAGCAGTCCCTTGATCCTGATCGGGCCAGCCGTCATCAACATCAGTGTGTAGCCGGAAAAAAAGAGACCCAACTTCGGTAGAATGGCGATAGAGAAAACTATTAGGTCCATCGCATCAATTTTGCCGGGGCCTACTATCCAGTCGGCCCATCCCGCCTGCGCTATCCAGGGATGAAAAGCATAAGGGACGTGCAGTGCCGCATAAACCATCGCTGACACTAGAGCGAGTGCCGCCATCAGCGCATCGCGGCGAACACTTATATTGCGATAGAGGGCGACCCCCACGAACCCCAGGATAAATGCCGAGATGAAGGCGTCAGGTATGCGCGTCCACCACCAGCTGCTCCCCGCCGGGCCTCCAATCTTCGATCCCCCGATGAAGTCGACCAGGGCCACCACAAAGAAGAGCAGTAACGCGGCGTACCTGGCGGTGACCGGCGTGATGCGGAAGCGGTCCAGAATTCCAGCGACGACCACCTTACTTTTTTCCGTCAAGGCAAACCCAACCCGGAAAAGGAAGTAATTAGACAGGCTGGAAGTGAGGGGGACGATGATGTATCCAGAGCTTGCGGCGTAGGCAGGTAGAGAAGTTCCGAGTATCGTGAATAAAAATCCGACAGAATGTCTGATTGCAATAATATAAAACGCCCAGGCTAAGGGTCTGGCCCAGTCATCGTCCCTCAGAATTCTGGAACGGCGAAGCAGCGAGTTAATCACCCACGCGGACAAAAATGACACCAGCGCCGAGAAGAAATAGACTGCGCTTGCGTGCTGGATGATGGTATTTGCATTGATCTGAATAAGGCCAGAGGAGATCATGAATTTGTGCCTCTTGTTGCAGTGTGTCCTAGAGCGGAGCGGCTTCCGGATCGGGAATTTTTCCGGTCGGCGCAAAGTAGCGGCCGTCACAAGTCAGCCATGCGAATAGGGTAGGGATCTGGCCGTGTCGAGATTCAGCGCTTACAGGCGAACAGGGCGGCGTCGGAGCCGATTGTAGAACTGTAAACGACCTACTCTTAAGACCAAATCCCTACCCCTCGGTTTGTCTGGTTTGTGACCAGATACCTTCTGTTTCGTGGGCCATCACTATACTATCCCTGTCAGATTTGCAAGGACCTCTTTCCCGCCCAGCATCGCTACTGGAAGTGGCTGGTTAATTCCGCCACTCGAATCCTTCAAATTCCTCAACGTGAATCTGCCTTTTAGAAGCGAACTACCCAGTTGAGCTTTCACCAAGTCATAGCCCAAAATTTGAACGTGCCGATGGATTTGCTCAAGGCCAGGGAGTGAAATTAACTCTCCCGCCTTAATTCTATCAGGGAATCTCAGTCTCCCCAGCATGTGTGGGATCGGCGGGATGTGCGCATCCTGAGTCACCAGTTTAGCATCTGTCAGGAGCAAAGCTACCCCCATCCGATATTCCACCGGAATATTTCTGTCTATCCCGTTGCTGGCGTCAGCGAGTCTCATCTTCAGACCCCCCGGCATGTGCGGGATCCCCGTGATTTGCTTATCCAGAGTCACCAGTTCAACATCTGTCAGGAGCACAGTTACCGCTATCCGATCTCCCGCCAGAGTTCCGTAGCCCGTGACGTTCTTGGCTAGGATTGAATCGTTCAAGGCCAGAGCGATGGCGCAAGTTGCCAGCGCTAACATAATTTTTCGTCCGTACATGATCTCACTCTCCTTTGTTGATTTTCCAAGTTTCGGTCACCAAGTTGTTTCACCCCTTGTTCGCATGTGTGGGTTGCCCACAATATTTCGCGTCAATCTTCTCTGCTCTGATATAGCAACAAGTTAATGAATCCCGTGTCTGCAATGCGCTTTAAGAAGTCAATTGGACGTAAGCCGTCTTAAGATTCAACTCTCGCGCGCTGATACCAGTTCGCCGCTCTGGTCGAATGGCTTTCCCTTTCTTCTTAATCGTCCGGGTCGTCTTCGTCGCCGGACTCCTCTTCAGAATCGCGCATCGCCATAGATGTATATTTGCTCAAGGCATTGCGCGGCAGACTGAAAATCATTTTATTGATCACGACCTTCGGGTTGAATGTTTTTTCGTATCTCATTTTCTTCCTCCCTTATTAACCTCGCCCCCCCCCTTTGCATCCGGTGTGCCACATGATAGACATTTGAAAATCTGCGCTTTTCGGGGGGTTTTAGCTAACGGCGGGCACGCGGTCTGAGATCTTTCCGGTTTGTCGGATAACTGTAGTCTGGTTTGCCGGATTTAGGCGGGAGGGACTGAGGGCAGCCCAAGCGCAGTCTCGTATCTCTTCAGGAAACAAGGAACCTGTCCCGCGAGCAAAGTCCAAATCGCACTCGTCAAAAGCTCAGATGTCGCAAGCTCACGTGGACAAATAGCATTTCCAAACTCGACACAAGGCAGAAGGTTCGAACAGTGTGGGGAGTTCTTATATCTATAAAATAGTTGCAACGACTTGCAGCCACTCATTAGATTTATAGTGAATGGCTCTTTTTCTATTTGATGCTTTCCATCCCGCTCGCGATGAGAATAGGCTCTGCCGACGTGAGCGACGTAAGAAGGCTGCTTGGAGCCATTGATGCTGTTGATATTCGCTAATCTTCGGCCACATCTCAAAGGCACTTAACGTGTCACCATTTTTCCCGTGCATATATAAATCTGACCGCTCGTGTCAGGCTGAAATGCCAAGATAACTTCTGATTCTAAGTGAGCCATTGCCATCGCCCCGCCGGAGTGGTTGTAGACACCGTTAACAGGCTTCTGGGCGCTCCAACCTGCCTCGGCTAGTGTGCCGTAGCCGTTGCTGGTTTTCTTCTCATCGCTCTTCTTGTAAGAAACAGGCTTTTCAGCCGTCATGACCCCGCTCACGGAGAATTCTTCAGTCAAGACGAGCGGATTGGAGACGCCCGGATGTGCGAGATGGATTACGCCTTCCAGTGTAGTCGCCACCAGCGGGCTTCCCGCCTCGTAAACCTTCGTGAGAGGCTCCACCTTATTCTTAGCCTTCTTATTTCTGGCGTGCGAGAAACGCGCGACGGGGAAAGCGGTCAAAGACCAGCGGTCCTTTATCGTGCTGTCATAGGGGCCGCTATATTTGCTCTGTTTGACGGTCACGACGTTGAAGTCTGCCGAGTTGTAAGAAAGGGCGTTCAGGTCGTTGCCGCCGAAGCTCTTGTAAATCAGATAAAGCGAGGGGCCGAGCGTGGCTAAGGTAAACGGGGCGTCGGTTTGTTGGCCGACCGGCGTTGGCTCCGCCGTCCATTTGCCCCTGGCATAGACGTGCGAATAAAGATTATTTTTCGAGTCCTGACAAACCAGCATCAGCCTGCGATAAAAATCGTATCCGGCTAACGCTATGTTCTTGACCGGCCCGCTTGGGATCGGCTGCTGTGTCTGTGACCACCCGGTCTGCAACGTGTAGCTCTGCGAATAAAGAGACCCACCCTCCGCCTGCGAAACCAGTATTAAATCTTCGCCGTACTTCGCTAAAGCCAGTCTACCCTTTGCGTTGTGCCCTACTTTCTGCTCCGTTGACCATCCCTTGCTGTCAAACGTTCGGAAGCAGAGTTTGCCCTCGGCGTCGCCATAAACCAGATAGAGCGCCCCCTGATACTCGGCCAGAGCTATGTCGCCCTGCGTTTCGATGGGAGTTTTCGATGGCGTGCCCCATTGAAAATGCTTGCCCCAGAGGAATTGAAACCAGTTTGACTGCGCGTCATTCTTGCCGAGGTGGCTAAGGCCGAAGTTCTTCTCAATCGTCCTCAACAGGCTGTAGTGGTTGTAACATCCCTCCTCGAATCCGCCGGGCGCGATCATATCGCCGAGTAGGACAGTGTAAATCTGATTCGGGCCATCGTATGTATACTTATTTCCGACATCATATGCCGCTTCAAAATCCGATTCGTCGGTCGTGACTACAACGAGCGTTCGCGGCGGAAGATACGAGTTCGGGCCGGGGAAGCGCATCGCGCCGAAGAAAGCTTCGAGCCAGGTCGCCATTTGATCCACCAAGGCGGGCGCACGCTCCGGCGGCTCTTCCTGAGTCCCGTTTATGTAGTGGCCGTCATTCCACATGTTCGGCGTTAACCACGCGTATTCAGGTAAAGTCCCGTTAAGAAGATCCTTCCACAGCTCACTCTCGTCCACGATACATCGCCAACGGTGCTTGCTCTTGACGATGTTGGCGAAGGACGAGAACGGATTGTGTTTGATGACGTAAGGATATTGATCCTGAGGCACAAGGCCCGGCTTCCAGAGAGTATTCTGCGGGATGTAGCTTTCCATGTAAGCTTTCCAACGCAGTCCGTAAGGAGACTCTTCGATCAGGTCAACGATTGTTCTCTGTTTCAGCAGCGGGGGGCGTTCGTCGTCCGTGACGTTACATAATTCACCCGCGATGGAGGCGATGTAGTTGGTCTGCGAGGGATGCATGACTCCGAAATAGTTATGCATATTAATGCCCTGCGCAGCCAGACCGCGAAAGTAGGCGTTCTCCATCATGTAGCTGCGGTACTGGTTCTCGAACATGATAATCAACACATGATCGAAGGCTCTTCGCGGTTCGTTCATATTAAGTCGCTCCTTGGATTGACGAAGCTCAAGCCCTGAATCCTTTATCTCTCTTACGGTTCTTTCACGCTGGCAAAGTGATCTTCGTAAACTTCGTGGATGAAGTCGTGAACGTCCTGCTCAATTGGGCGCGGCTTGCCGGTCAGTTTGCACAGCGCCGTCTCGATTGTTTTATGCAGCTCAGTGATTTCGTATTCACCACCTTTTTTTACCGCCAGGGGATTGACTTTGGGCTTGTCCGCGCGTGCCTTACTCAGCGTCAACGCGCAACTGAGATCAGGAGCCGCTTTGTCTCGCTCCGTCAGAGAGCCGTAGAGACCAAAACAGTTCCGCACTGTGGCGATGATTGACGTGTGATCGAACGGCGTGAAACCAGCCGGACGACAGACGGTGCCTGCCTCTATGTAGGGCGATACGAGAACCGCGGGGACGCGAACGCCGAAACGATCAAACCTAAAGCCGAACTGTCCGGGAGTTCCGACACCATCGGGAGGAGTCGCATGCCCCGGCGGGGGAAAATGATCGTAGCTGCCCCCATGTTCATCGTAGGTGATTATCAGCAGCGTTTCCTTCCACTGAGGGGAATTGACTACGGCGTTATAGACATCTGCGATCAATTTTTCTCCGGGCCGGATGTCGCTCGGAGGATGCTGATCGTTCTGGTCTGGGGGCGAGTACTGTGGCTCCAGAAATGAATAGGAGGGCAGAATGCCCTTCTTCGCATCCCTGTAGAAATTTTGGTAGTGGCTCAATCTAAAGAGAGAGCCAGTGATAAATTGTAATCATGCAGAAATAGACGTAAACACAGTTCGTGCATCGTCTCGGACTTGGAGAAAGAGAGACTCTTTCTCACGAAACGTCCAAGCCTCTGCCGCAGCGTGTTGTTCCATCGCTCGACATGCGCGGTCAAGCCAGTCTCTTTGCCCACTGCCGGATGTTGCTCTGAGGGAATGACCAATTGATAGGCTTCCCAAAAGTCACTGTAGCAATGGGCATGACGATAGGCGGCGGGAATCCGGTCCCAGAGTTTTCGACAAGTGGCTCGGCTTCTGTCACCAACGACATAGGCCACGACTTGTCGAGTGGCGCGAGACAACGCAATCCAGACCCAACGCTTATTGGCACGTTTTCTGACAAATGACCAGAGTTCATCCAATTCCAGTACGCTCTGACTTGGTTCTGCCGGGTCTGGCACAATCAGCGTCTCTCGCAAGTCAGGCAGCGTCATCTCTTTTTTTGAGCCAACCGGTGACCGTGTTACGCGAGACGCCGA
Organism: Pyrinomonadaceae bacterium; assembly: GCA_049593215.1. Taxonomy (GTDB): domain Bacteria; phylum Acidobacteriota; class Blastocatellia; order Pyrinomonadales; family Pyrinomonadaceae; genus JBAWGU01. The sequence continues at coordinate 2,496 of JBAWGU010000162.1, read as the reverse complement.
AGGTGCGTGACAGGCCGCGTAAACTGCTGCGCTCGTGATAGGCGCGCAGGATACGCTCACGCTCTTCTGCGGTGTAGCCATTCGGTTGCGGGTGATCGCGGCTGGTACGTCCACAATCGGAGCAGAGGTAGCGTTGTTTGCCATTCTGAGTTAAGCCATTGCGGGAGAGGTGGTCGCCGCCGCAGTGATAACAGTTTAGTTTGACCATGTGAGAGAGTTTACTGCCTCTCACGCGATTGAACCACTACCCAAAATTTGTCGAACTCAATTCAGGCGGGGCTGTCACTTTAAGCGGTAACTCCGGCGGCGGCGTCACGACCGACGGAGTTGCCAACAATCCCCTCGCCGTCTCCATCAACCTCGGCGAACTTGGACCAAGCAACGCATCATCTTTCGTGACAGCGAACGTCCCGCTTAAGCTGAGAAGTAACGCGGCCTATGTTCTCTCCGCGAGCGCCACAGTCACGAGCACTGGCACGACCAGTAACAAGATTACTGCGGCGGACGTAGGCTTCGGGCTAGGCGCGGCCACGCGCTCAGGCACGGGCGTGAACACGTCCGGCACAGACACCAACGCCACGTCGGGCGATCCAACGCTGGCGGCTAACGGCTCTATCAATGCGGCGAGCGGCAGATACGAGTTCACCGCCACGAGATCGAATCTGAGCGCCTTTTCAACTGCTACCACTGTCTTAAACGGTGCGTACATCATGAACGCCGTGCCCAGAACCAATGCCAACGGTCTGACTGTACCCGCGATGTTTGCTCTCAAGCCGCAGTTCTTCGAGAACGGTAGCACTACCGTGTCAGTAACTTTTACTGTCAGCGCCCCTTAGATGACGAAGCTACGCACGATCACGTTCGCCATCCTCTCGTGTTTAATGGTCCTGTGCGCGTCAAGCGCGGCGTTTTCGCAGGGGCAGGGCTATGACATCAGCAGTGGAGGCCAACCGACCATCACGGGCGCACGCAACGGTTCGGTCAGTGGCTCTTCCGACGTGAAACAGAATCTCACGGTGACGATCAATTTCGGTGAAGTCTCACCAGTCAACACGAACGGCATTGTTAAAGTTGTCGTTCCCGTAGCAGTTCGCAGTTCTCAACCTTACAAAGTGACAGTAACGATTGCCGGTACATTTAACATAAACCCACTCGCAATACAGTCATCAGACATAGGCTTTGGCGGGAACAACATGCGGCCGCTCGGAAGCAAAGCTCAGATATGCACCGGGAGCAATCACATCTTTTACACGCCTTTCAATAATGACCCGACAACAACCGTGACGCTCAACGCGAGCGGCAGAGCCACATACCAGTCATCACTCTCAAACATCAGCGGGTCCACCACTATCTTGAGCGGCCCGGAGCTGACAAAGAACGGCGGCGCTAGCCGCAAGGATGATGACGGCTGGGTGTTCGATGTGATTCTCGCAATCACTCCGCAGTTCTACGCGCCCGGCACAGCCAGCGCCACTCTGACCTTCACCATTGGGGCTGGACCAAACGTCCAATGCTAGGTGACAACTTAAATGATGAACACTAAGAACAAAACTTACGCACGGCTTATCTTTGCAATCTCTCTCCTGCTCGCTTCTTTGCACATCTCAGTGCAGGCGCAAACTCCGTCCGTCAATGCGACGACAGATGCGCCCACTGAAGGTATATCGTTAGCTCCGGCGCGAGTTGAGTTGGAGATGCAGCCCGGCTCGGAAACGACCGTAGTGGTTAATCTGGATTATCACTCGACGGCGGGAAGCGCGCAGCCCGTGCGGATTGTGGCGAGCCTGAACGATTGGACCATTACGGAAGGCGGGCAGGTGGAATTTTACAGGGCTAATACGCGGCCCGGTTCCGCCAGCCCATGGCTCATCTACAGCCCTGCCGAGACGACCGTCACGCCGGGCAACATTCACTCTATCCGTGTGACCATCAGCGTGCCTGCTGACGCCACACCCGGCGATCATCTCACAGCGCTTATCGTTGAGCAGAGACCGGACAGTATCAAGCTCAACCAGAACAGGCGACAGATGGTCGTGCGCTATCGCATGGCATCCGTCTTTTACATCAGAGTTTCGAAATTAACGCGGCTCGGCTCGCTTGAAAATCTTCGCGCCGAAGCACGCCCGAACGGTATCGCAGTTATTCCGACACTCAGGAATGCTGGCAACAGTGCGCTTCGACCTCTCGCGTCGGTCGCGGTGATGGATTCCGCGGGACGCGTCGTGGCTGAATTGCCCAACGGCGAATCGCTGCCCGTGCTCGGAGGCTCTGAATTGAGCCAACCGTTGCTGATAGAAAAAATGCTCGCGCCCGGCGCTTACACCGTCAAGTACAGAATTGATTTTCAAGACGGCAGCAGGACGACGGAAGGAGTCACCGACCTGGTTATCAGAGGGGCAGAAGCTCGGACGACCAGCGCGGCAAATTCTTCCACACCTGCGCGACCGTCGAATCGTTAATCGTGCAGTCAGAACCGCCTGCGGTAGCGGGCGGGTC
>JBAWGU010000161.1:0-3190 GCA_049593215.1 Pyrinomonadaceae bacterium | reverse complement strand
CGGTTCTGACCGACCGCATCGCGCTCAATCAGTATCGGCTTTCAAATGCCCTGAACTCTTCTTCGAGCTTCCATTGGAGGCGTGCCTTCTCGCTGTCTGCTAAGAATTGACGGCAGCCGTTGCTGGCAATCTTCATTTCAGGAATGTCTCTGGCGCACTGAGAGACGGGAGCAAACTTGCGCGCATCGCTCCACAAGCTTGCGCCGGGCAGGAACGCATATTGAAGACTGTTGCGCGCCATCATCTTGAGTTGCAGGTATCCAAGCCCCTGATCTTCCGCGGCCCTTAAATACTCGCGCGAGATTTCCGAACGCGAAACTCCCTCATCATCGGTCGCAAGCGCGACAGGCACGCCGTATTCCATGTACGTTGCGAGCGGATGCTCCTCTTTGCTGACTCCTAAGATCACATCGTTGCTCGTCAAACAGACTTCAATCATCACGCCGCGCCGCGCAAGTTCCTTCAGCAATTCGTAAGGCTCATTCTCGTGCATAATATCAACGCCGTGCCCGATGCGCTCGGCCTGCCCGACGCGGACAGAATCGCTGATGTGAAAAGTTAAGCCTTCGGGCGGCACAATGCCCGGCGCAAGCTCGCCAGCATGTAGCGTGATATGTGCCCTCGGATACAGAGGACGCAGGAAACTTAACATCTGCATCTGTAGCTTAAAGTTCTGCATCGCCGTCAAACCGTCTTCGGCCTGCACCAGATTCAACGCGACAACTTTTGAGTTTGGATCGTCTGCCAGCGCAAACCCTGTCACCATCTGTGCAAAGACCTGACTCGATGATGCCCCGCGCGAGACCTGCGAGATATATCTAATCGTCACAGCGCAACCCGCATCTGCCTGCGGCGTGTTGCACTGTAGCAGTTTGTTCTTTTCCGCTTCAGCTTCCTGCAACGCTTTGACTCCGGCTGCGACCGCATCGTTGATGCCGCCACTCTTCAACTTACCGAGCGTGCTTTCAAAATTTCCATCCCACACAACCTTCTGCCCGATTTGACTGGACATGCCGCCATCCGGCGTCAACATCAATTCAAGATAGAGCACATGGCCGCGCGCAGCCCTCGACGCCGCGTCAGCAATCATCTGTCCGGTCTGCCCGTAAGTCGCGACACCGAACTTGCCAAACGAATCGAAGAAGTGGTCATGCCCGTTCTGTCCTGAGTACTGCCAGAAGCGCATTGACCAGGCATCAATCAGTTGACGATAGAGAACTGAATTTGTGAGAGCAGTCTCCGCCGCCAGTTGCCCTGCCGCCTGATCGCACGGAGGCAGCGAGAGGGCCAGCGTCGTCTGGTTCACGCAGAGCTTCTTTTCCGCAGCCCACTCTATATAAGACTCCGCGTAAATCGAGCCTGAGAGATGATTGTGCAGGTCGCCGCCCTTCGGCATCTTCAACATAAAGGCCAGCATCTGCGGAGGAGATTTACGAATTGACTCAAGGTAGCTCGCCGCTCTTTGCTCCGGCCTGATGCCAGCATTTCGCTTGCTCGCAGATTGCGCGGGTGTTGCCAGCGAAAACAGAAGCACGAGCGCCAGAGATGTAAAGGCGTTTGCTAAGATCGTTCCTGATGAATAGATTTTTCTGCGCATTCTTTTTAGCTCTCCGTTTTATGAAGTAACTGCCATGCTTTTATCAACCGGTTCGGCAACTATTATTTCAACTGCCTCAGCGTCTCTTTGGGCAAGGCGCGCACTATCGCCAGCACAAACTCCGCACAGTATTGCCCCGCGATTCTTTCATACACGCGATGCTCCCATTCAGTGTTGCTGATGATGCGAACGGCGACGAAAGGAACGTGCATAGCCGTTGCCACTCCGCCTGCGTATGCGCTCTCCATGTCTTCGCTATCGGTCCCGTAAGTGCGATGCACCCAGTCTATAAGATCAAGCTCACGCGTGAAGCGCAGAGCCGAGCCGATGTTGCCTGCGAAGAGATGCCCGCGCGCGTATGGCACACGCATCGCCGCCTCAACCAAACGCGCGTCTCCCGGAAAACTCTCGAACCTGACGCTCTCGCGCCCATCCACGCGCAGCCGATTATAGTTAGGCTTCCAACGCTCCAAACGCACACCCGTGCCCGCCTCGCCGTGCGTCTGCTCTATACCGGAAAAATCAACCGTGCGGACACCGATCACAATATCCCACAGCTTCAACTCGCGGTTGTGCGCGCCTGCTGTGCCCTGATTAATGATTGCAAGGGGATGGAAGTAGCGTATGCCGAGAACGGTCGCAGCCGTCGCGTTCAAAGGGCCAACCTCCGTGCGAGAGATGACCACACGTTTATCGCCTATGCGCCCCGTCCAGAAAGTCCACGCGTCAATCTGCACCTTACGCGAGCCTTCAAGCGCAGCCAAAAGGGGCTGCAACTCGCTATCCAGAGCGCCCTGCACCATCAAGTCATAACGCTTCGCGTCGGCAGAGGCCGTCGCGCATAGCAGGACCAGTAAAAGAATGGCGCAGAGAAAAAGTCTCTGCCCCGTCGAGAGCGATTGTCTTCCGGTAGCATTCATATCCGTTCTTCGCAAAGGTAAAGAGCGCGTAACTTATGAATCCATAGATTGCGTGAGAAAGCGGAGTGAAGATATTAGCGTGAAAGTTGGTTGTCAATGTTTAGAAGGTCAGTGAAGTACGTAAGAGCGAATCTTTGAAAGCGACAGGGGCGATTGAAATGTAGATGTAGATGACGCGTTTGTCAAAATTTATTTCCGGATGATGTATTTTCTTCAGCTCTCCTGAAACTGTAGGCATGAAAGCTGGATTGATTTCGGCTTTTAAATTTCAGGTCTGAATTCCTCTTAGTGAGGAGACCGGATCAGACAACTTACGAACAAAGGGACGACACAATGAAAGAAAATACACCGATGAAAAACCGCCTCGCAATCGCATTCGCACTCATTCTCTGCTTCGCCAGCATGACCTTCGCAGGGACATCGAACCAGCCCGCCTCACAAGGTGGAAAGGCCACAAGTCCATTGCCGGTAACTATGGCTCCGCCTGACCTTGAAACGGATGTCAACCTGGTGCAGGTAGAAAATGATGACTCTTTAATGGACTACTTTTTTCTACCAATAGACTTCAAGTTCTTTTTCCTGAGATAGGAAGTAGTTTACTGACATTCAGTCTTTAAGTCTGATGCCGCCCGTTGCTGGCAGGAGGCCAAAACGGGCGGCATAGATGTTTCTC
>JBAWGU010000160.1:0-9960 GCA_049593215.1 Pyrinomonadaceae bacterium | reverse complement strand
TTACTCCTAACTTTTCTCGCGAAGATTACTCGCGGAGATTGGATTACTGCTGTCGCAGTTATCTAAGCAATTTTCACGCCCCATTTTTCGGAAGCTTTCGTTTACCACGTAAATCTTTGGGGATCATGGTTTTAGCTGCTATGGCCGGGAGGCGGTGAGATGCCTGATTTCTAATTATCTGAAAATTGTTTCCAATAATCTGAATTTCTTTCATTTGATTGGATTTCAGGAGGGAACCCCGTTCTCGTAATAAATTGTGAAGAGATGTCTCTCTCTGCTCGCGCCCCGCCATCCTACCGAAACTCCCGCGCCTGCCCATCTTGATTCTTCAACTAAAAAATTGATAAAAGCCTCTCAGATGTATAGAATGCGTCGGAACTAAAAACCATCTCGTCATTTGCGACAAACTCATGAAAACAAGGTTCACTTCTCGAAAGACATTCTCAAGGTTTCAATTTTAAGGAAGGAAAGAGAAAATCATGAAAAAAATCTGCTTGAGCCTGGCCTTCGCATTTCTTTTCTTATCGCCTGTAGCTGGAATTAAAGCTCAGTCACAGGCATCTGCGTTTACGGGAAACTGGGTTCTGGATAGGGCAAACACCCCGACCAAGAACGTTCCCTCAAAATTGAAAGACTACAAAATGGCGGTTGGCGAAAGCGAGAACATGCTGAACGTCAAGAGTCAAATCGAACCTTCGATCCCGATTGAAGTCTCGCGCGACCGCGCTGCCAGCAATTCTGACATTGTTTCAAATCCCAACAATCGCACGACTTCATCAGCAGCAAACGGCGTCAGCGCGACCAGCAGCGGGAGCACTGTGGTTGAAAAGAGCAGTTACGGCGGCACCTTAGCTCTATTTTTTACTCCGAACGAGGTGACCTATAATCTCGGCGGTCAGGAAGTAAAGGTTGAGATCAAGCAGGGCGATAAGGTCAACGGCATCGCCAGAATCAGGGCGAAAGTTGATAAGAACGGAAAGGGGCTACAGTTTACGACGATTCGCCGGATGAGAACGACGACGGGCGAAATGGAAATCACGACGCGTGAGTGGTGGAAGATTTCCGACGATGGCAAATCGCTCAGACTACAGAGAACCGTCGAGACGCCTACTGCTCGTGATGAAATTTCGATGACGCTGATGAAGCTGGTTCAGTAAGTTGAATGCCCTTACTAAGGTATCTGCATATCACGGACGTTTAACCGCAAAGGACGCAAAGAATGTGCGCCAAGAGCGCAAAGTCTTTTGCGTCCTCTGCGTGCCTTCTTTGCGTCCTTTGCGGTTAATCTTCCTTTACATGCAATGGCAACTCAAGGGGTAATCTCAAAATCGGTCCACTGTGTGGCAATCTGTCGGCTTCCGCTTGCCAGCAAATCCTTGACGATAATCTGTATCACATAATCTCCCTGCTGCATCTTGCGTCCTAAAGAAAACGCGCCCGTCGTATCCACAACTTGAAATGTCTGCTGCTGACCCGTGTCGAGAGGTTTTTCCGGGCTGGCAAAAATTTCCTTTCCGTCGCGGAAAATTTTGTACTGCATCGAGAGGCTCGGCCTGCGGCTCGCTTTATCGAGCTTGGCGTTATAAACGGAAAGCCCGAACCTAATAGTTTCATCGCTACGGAAACGGCGCATGGCGGCATCGCGCTGCATTCTCAACTCAAGAGTTTTGCTGTCTTCGACCGCGTTCGATTTTTTTGTTTCTACTCTTTCAAGGACGATGCCTGAGAGTGTCAGGTTCTTTTTTTTGAGATTCGGCACTTCGATATACTGGCTTGCCGAACCGATGCGTTCAGTTTCCGCGTCCCTGATTGCGACGCGCATCTGGTAAGCGCCGGGCTTTTGAATCGGCAGCGTGACAAGGGCCACCAGTCCGTAGTTATAAAGACTCTTTAGATAGTCTGCCTTCGCTCGAATCGTTTGCCTGCGATTAATCTGGTCAACGACTTCTCCGTTATCGCCGAAGGTGAGCGCCGAGACATCAAACTCCGCCTTGTACCAACCATCCTTCTCTTCCTTGAATTTTAAATCATCGGCCTTGATGTAAATCAGGGAGCGCATAAAAGTGCCGGAGGTAGCATCGCTGGCAAAAAGGGAGGTCAGCCGCAAATCTATATCCTTGGAAGTGAAAGGCGAAGTCAGAGCGGCAATTAATTGTTGGGCCGGGTTTTTGGGTTGCGGCTTGGCTTCAGCGTCTGTGATTCCGAAAAAACCGCTCCGGTAGCGGAGACGCAAACCCGGACGATTGACCTTCACAGTGAGTTTATTAAAGCGGCGCTTTTCAATATCAAAAATATCACCGTCTGGCCGGTAGCCGATGAGGTAATAGCCTTTCTGGTCCTCAAGGATTCGTTCGATGCCCTTGCTCAAATTATTCTGATTGATCATAGAGAAGCCGCCCGTTTGAGCAGCGATGTATCTTAACCCTTGCTGCGTATCAAAAAAGTCTGTGCGCCTTTCCTCTAAGAGTCTATCCACTGTCCCGCTCGCCATCCCGTAAGTGTCATCCTGAGCCGAGAGCATCGGGGTATCAAGACCGCGCGCATCCATTGTATAAATGATAACCCCGGAGCGATTCGCGGTATCCGTCAGTTTTTGCAGATAGCCCTGAACTCTTGAGTTCAATCCTTTCCGCGAAAAGAGTTTGAAACCATCGGAGAACAGGATGACGGCTTTGCGACCGGGAAGCTGGCCCATCCCGCGCATCACAAAACTGACAGCGCCGAGCGTTCCGGCAGCGAAAATGCCTTCTCGCTGGTCTTCAGCATCGAGATTAAATTCGCGCTCTTCTTTTGCTCCCACAACGTCACGGATTACTTTTCCCGGAGCAATGTTTAAATCTACAACGCCGCTCAGCACCTCGCTCTCGTTAGGCTCAATCGGAGAGAAGGAGCCTGCGCCTCCACGCCCATGCACGTTCCAGCGAATGCGGTCAATCGCCGCATGAAGCAATCTTCTATCAGTAGTAAATTGCTGCAAGGCTCCGACGCCGCTACTCGTGCGGATAATTGCCACAAGGTCTCCGGGCTGTAGTTGCTCATCCACAAACTTCTTCAAAGCCTGTTTGGTCCATTCGGTGCTGGCGAATGATAAGCCGAGGTCGTCAACCACGAGCGCGATTGTCCGGCGGACCTGTTCATGGCGGAGGCGATTAGAATTAGTCGGAAGAGAATTAGCAGACTCTTTTTCGGCTGGCGCTGCTGCGGCTGTTTTGTCCGGCTGAATGTTAATAAATGAGAAGTTGGTGATGGGTTGCCGACTGCCATTCTGGTAAATCTCAAAATCCTCTTGCTTGAGGTCCGTCACAGCCTTTCCGTTCTTGTCAGTGACAGTGGCATCAATCTGTATGAGATTGGTGTTAATGACGACGACATCATCTTTGTTATTGGTCGGCGTCTGTGAAGGAGTAGGGGTTTGGGCAAAGGAGGTCGAGGCCATCAGGATCAGGCACAACACCGCCAGGGGGAAAAGCTGTTTCATAGAATCATCCTTTCAATGCGAATCAAGAGAAGAACTCTCTTTGCGACCTTTGCGAAACGCCTTTGCGTCCTTTGCGGTTAAACTTGAGCCTAAACGCAAAGGACCAGGAAGGTGAAGACGCGAAGGAGCGCAAAGAAAATTCTCCATCAGCTAATCTCCTATCAACTCTTGATTCGCATTTTCAATACTGCTTAAGTCCGCTATTTTTCTACAGCGAAGATTAAACCATGCGCCTACGGAATCACTTCAAAATCAGCCCACTGCGTTGCAATCCGGTTCTTGTCTTTGGCGAGCGAGTCTCTGACAATCACTTGCAGCACGTAATCGCCCGGCGGCATTCTCCTGCCGAGGTCAAACACTCCTGACGTGTCAATGCTATGTAAATCCGATTGACGACTAATGTCCAGCGTTCTTTCCGGTGCGGCAAAAATCTCTTTACCGTCGCGGAAAATTTTGTACTGCATCAACAGATTATGTTGAGCCGCCTGCTCCGCCTTTGTGTTGTAGATCGAGAGGTCGAAGCGAACACTGTCGCCGAGGTGGAAACGGCGCATGGCTGCATCACGCTCCTGATCCGACTGGAACTGCTTTTTCGAGGAGGCTTCGACGGGCCTCTTCGCATCGTAGCGTTCCATCACGATGCCGGACAGGGCCAACCGCTCTTTCTTCAGGTTCGGAACTTCGATAAATTGATTTACCGAGCCGATGCGCGAAGTCGCAGCATCTCTCATCACGACGCGCATTTGATACCCGCCCGGCTTCTTGATCGGAACGGTGATGGTCGCCACCAAACCTTTTTCACGAATCTCCTGCAAAGCGTCTGCTCTCGCTTTGATCGTCTCGGTCCGGCTGACCTCATCAACGATAGTTCCGTTGTCGCCGAAAAGCATTGTCACAATATCGAAAGTCGCTTTCTGCCAGCCGTCCGCATCTTCCGTGAATTTCAAACCGTTGCCGTCAACGTAAACAAGCGAGCGCATAAATGTTCCGGTCTTCTCATCGTTGGCAAACAGCGAAGTCAGACGTAAATCAATGTCACCCGAACTCAAAGGCGAAGTTAAGGCGGCAAGGATTTGCTGGCGCGGAGTTTTCGGCGCAGGGCTGACATCTTCATCTCTGATGCCGAAAAATCCGCTCCGGTATCGAACGCGCAATTCGGGGCGCTTCAGTTTAACGGTCAGTTTATGAAAGCGAGTCTTCTTCGGGTCGAAGGACTCGCTGTCGGGCCGGTATCCAATCAGATAATAACCTTTCTGGTCATTCAGGATGCGCTCCATGCCTTTGCTTAAATCATTATTGTTGATAATGGAAAAGCCGCCGGTTTGATCTGCGAGCGCTCTCAATCCCTGTTGCGTTTCAAATAATGCCGTTGAGCGATCTAACGCGACGTGCTCAATAGAGGAAGTTCTCTGGTCGTGATTGAGGTCCTCGAAATTATCTTCAGCAGTCAGGAGCAGCGCATTGACTACTCCGCGCGTATCCATCGTGTAAATAATCGTAGAGGAACGATTAGCCAGCTCAGTCAGACGTTGTAGATTATTCATTAAACGAGGGTTCGGTTTTTTGATACCCTTATCTAAATCATAGATTGCGAAGCCGTCGGAAAACAGCACGACAGCTTTGCGTCCCGGCAGACTGTGCATTCCTTTGACGACGTAGTTGACCGCGCCGAGTGTTCCGACGGCAAAAATATCTTCTCTATAGTCACTGGCTTGCCCCTGACCGCCGACCATTTCATTGAATCCGCGATTCTGGAGTTCGATGACTTCCGGCGGTAATGGTATTTCTGCGGCAGCTTGCACCGCTCCGAAATCAGAAGGAGAAACTGCTTGAAAGGCATCTATATTGCCGCGCCCGCCGGGATTCCAGCGCACACGCTTAATCGCCGCATAGAGCATCCGTTTATCTGAGGTGAATTGCTGTAAGACTCCTGTCCCGCCGCCTGTGCGAATGATTGCCACAAGATCGCCGGGCTGCATCTGTTCGTCAACAAATTTTTTGAGAGCAGACTTAACTTTATCCATGCTGAGAACCGATAAGCCTAAATCATCAACGACAAGCGCAACCGTGCGGCGCACCTGTTCAGGGCGCAACCTGTTTGGCACGGGCGGAGCCGGAATCGAATTCTTGTCTGGCTTTGAGGCTGTCGCGGCGACGTTTGGTTTATCGGTTTGGAGTTCGATGAAGGAGAAATTTGTAATCGGCTGCTTCTTATTATTTTCATAAATCTCGAAATCATCCGCCGTCAGTCCGGTGACGATGTTTCCCTTCTTGTCCAGCACCGTCGCGTCAATCTGGACGAGGTTGGTCGTGATTTTGACCACGCCGTTGTCTTCAACTGTCGGCGTCGGTTGTTGACTGGGAGCGGGCGAGACCTTCTGTCCGAAAGCTGTGGTAAAGAAGAGAGAACAGATGATTAAAAACGTGGCGCGAGAGAATCCCTGCATGATATTTACATTCCTTTTTCAATTATTGTCTGTATCATCAACGCCGAAATAGCGCACTCCTTCTGCGAGTTAACCGGAGTTTACGCTGTCGAATCGAACTTTTACAATCTGCCAGCTTTTGAGTCTGTAAGTTTTTTTATGAAAATACAGCGAGCCGAAACGTGGCGTCCTTTGCGCCTTTTTCTACAATTCAGGGTATCCTTAAGACTCGGCAAAGATTGTGTCACTAATGGCTGCGACAAATAGTCCGGCTTGATTGAAGAGGTCCTGGAGGCGAATGTCAGAACGTATCTACCGCGATCCTGTCCACAACATCATACGCCTGCGCACGGACACGGCTGAAGGCGAGTTGATGGTGCGCCTCATTGATGCGCGCGAGTTTCAACGCCTGCGCCGCATCAAGCAACTCGGCCTCGCCCTCTACACCTATCAGGGCGCGGAGCATTCGCGCTTCACGCATAGTTTAGGCGTGCTTAATTTGATGACGCGCGTGCTTGACCGTCTCAAGGACCAGTACAGAATTTCGGAAGAAGATCGCGCGGCGGCACGCGCGGCGGCCCTGCTTCACGACATCGGGCACGGCTCTTTCTCGCACGTGATGGAGAAGGTCTTGGGGTTTCATCATGAAGCGTGGACCGTGCGCGCAGTCATGAGCGAAGAGACTGAGATAGGCCGTGTGCTTCGTTCATACTCTGCGGAACTCCCTGAGCGCGTCGCGCAGATCATCGAAGGAAAATTTCAACCCGCCGCTTTAGCACAACTCGTCTCATCGCAGTTGGACGTTGACCGCATGGACTATCTCCTGCGCGACTCTTTGATGACAGGCGCGAAGTATGGCATCTATGATCTCGAATGGATTATCAACGCGCTTCAGATAGACGAAGAGCACGACCGCATCTACGTCGCCGCGCGCGGACTCTATGCTGTCGAAGAATATTTACAGGCGCGCTACTACATGTTTCGTCAGGTCTATTTTCATCGCACGCTGCGCTCTGCCGAAGCCGTGCTGCGCTCTGTGCTGCGCCGCGCGCTCGCGCTCCTCGAAGCAGGCGAAGAGGTCTGGTGCGCGCCCGGCACTGCCTTTGAAAAAGTCTTGCGCCGCGAGCCGCTCACGCTCGAAGAACACATGGAGATGGACGATTCCGATGTCATCTTTCACGTCAAGCAGTGGCAGAGAGCAAGCGACGGAATCCTGAGCGACCTCAGCCGCCGCTTCATCAGCCGCCGCCTCTTCAAAGCGATTGACATGGACATGCCCGAAGCTGAGCGCGCAAGCTTTCTCAACGCCGCGCGTGAGCGGGTCGCACGCGCAGGCTTTATCCCTGAATACTATTTCATTGAAGACCACGCGGGCGACGTTCCTTATTACTCTTACTACACCGCACAGGGGGCGGAGCCGAAAGCTCGCATCTACGTCGAAGACGGCTACGCGCGCCCGACGATACGCGAGATCAGCGAAGTCTCGGAAGCCGTGCGCGGCCTTCAACGCTACGAGCTGCACCGCATCTGCTTCCCGCCCGAAGTGAAAGAAGAAGTGTACGCGCTCTATCACAATCAGGGTCAATCAGAAATTTCAAATTTCAAATCTCAGACAGCAGTTGAAGCCAAAGGTAAAAGTTAAGTTTCAAAACCGGAAGCTCAAATCTCAAATCTTAAACGGAATCTCAAATTTCAAATCTCAAATCTGTAATTCATCTGATGAACTTGCGACGCGTCTTCTCTATTCTTCTTTTTGCCTGCGCTTTCTCTTTAACCGTCACTGCGCAGACGAATGCGCGGCGCACGAGCGTTGCCGTGCTCGATTTCGGAGATAAAGATTTTGCTCATCGCGCGGCGGATAAGCTCTCTTCAGCGCTCTCTTCAAATTCGGAAATTGCATTGATAGACCGTGAGCAGAGTCACGCCGCCGCGCGCGGCATTGGCTACACGGGGTCGCTTAACATGACACTTGAAGAGGCTCGTGATCTAGGCTCTGCCATCGGCTGCGATTTCTTTATCACGGGCGATGCGCAGACCGTTCGCCGCTCACCCTCCAATGCTCCCGTCTATTACGAATCCTATGCTTCCATCTTCATCGTCAGCGCGCGCACGGGCAGGCTCGTCCTCTGGGATCGCCCGCAGTTTGAAACGCCCGCGCCGCAGGATGCAGAGAAGAAGTTGCTGGACGAGCTATCGCAACGCGCCGCGCGCTACGCTGCGAAGATACGCGTGGCTGAAGAGAGTGAGCGCAACGAACGTGCGCTTGCGCTTTCCGGCAACGCGCCTGTGATTGAAGACGCGCCGCAGGACGCAAACGCCGCGCAGGGGTTTCGTGAGCCGCAACCATATCGTCGCCTGCGCCCGCCTTACACAGAAGAAGCCGCGAGCGCCGAGGTGGAAGCGACAGTTGATGTGCTCGTTGATCTGGACGCGCAGGGCGAAGTTCTCAATGTCTCTGTCGCGCGCTGGGCCGGGTTCGGCTTAGACGAAGCGACCATCAACACAGTCCGGCAGATGCACTTTCGTCCCGCGATGCGCGACGGCATAGCCATTCCTCTGCGCGTGCTGCTCCGTTATAATTTCCGCAAGCCGCCGAAGGACGCGAGGAAAACTCAATGAGGGAAATTAAATGAGGGGAAGAGGGGAAGAGGGGAAGAGGGGAAGAGGGAGCGAAACGCTTCAACGCGTTCATCAACTTTCTCTGTATCTTCATTCTCGCTCTCTCTCTTTTATTCTTCTTGCGCTATTCGTCTTTGCTCTTGTCCCTCTTCTCCTTTTCCCCTTTTCCCCTTTTCCCCTTAGCGTTCCCCCAAGCTTTGCAGATTCGTCTCCTGTTTCAACTGCGACGCGCGAAGGCAGGCTCGCCGTGTTTGATGATGCGTGGGAGACGATTCGTGATCGTTACTATGATCCGAAATTTCACGGCGTGGATTGGGAAGCGCAGCGCGCGGAGTTTCGTCCACTCGCCGCAGATGCGCGCGACGCTCAGGAATTTTACAGCGTCCTGCGCCGCATGATCTACGCTTTGCAGGACGCGCACACGCGCGTCTTCGCGCCCGATGAAAAATTTGACTGGAGGCATCCGCGCGCCGTCACCATCGGCATCTCCATACGCGAAGTCGAAGGCCAGCCCATCGTCTTCGCAGTTGATAAAGGATCGGAAGCCGAACGCGCAGGGCTTCGCGCGGGCGACATCCTGACAAAGATTAATGATGAGCCTGCTCTCGAACTCTTCGCGCAAAAGTTGAAAGAGCAGAACGGCTCTTCCACACGAGCTTCCGCTCGGCTGCGCGCGTTGGCGACGATTGCCGTTGGCGTGGCCGGTTCTACTGTCAACGTCGCGTGGAGAGATTGGGATGGAAGAGACCATGCGGCAACGCTCACGCGCGGGTGGCGTGAATTCGACACCTCGCTCAGCGTGCGCCAGTTGAAAGACGGCTATGCCCTGGTCGAGTTCGGCGCGTTCACGCAGGATGCCGCGCGTTCGTTGATGAGCGCGCTTCCCGTCAAACTGCGTAAAGCTCGCGGCATCATCATTGACCTGCGCGGCAACGGCGGCGGCGAAGGAGAAGCGATGACCGAGATGGCTTCCCCCTTTCTTCCTTCTGGAGAAAGCCTCGGACTTTTTATAGGCCGCAACGGGCGCGCGCAGTCTCAGCTTCTAACGCGCGACATACTTTTTTTCTCTCCCGCGCGAGTTGTCCGCACCAACGCTCCGTTGATTATTCTCACCTCAGAGCGCACCGCCAGCGCAGCAGAAATTTTCGCCGCCTCCATGCGCGAACGTGGCCGCGCCACAGTCATCGGCACAAACACCTGCGGCTGCGTGCTCGCCATTAGCCGCAACCACAAACTGCCAGACGGCGGCGAGCTTGATGTGAGCGAGATGGACTATCGCACGGCTCAGGGGGCGCGGCTCGAAGGCATCGGCGTCACGCCCGATGAAACCGTCATACTCAATAGAAGAGACCTGCACTCCCGGATTGATCGCGCGATGGAGCGCGCCATCGAGAGATTGGAGAGGAAATGATGAATGCGAAATGATGAACGATGAAT
>JBAWGU010000159.1:0-7348 GCA_049593215.1 Pyrinomonadaceae bacterium | reverse complement strand
TCCTGATTTGCTCGGTGCGGCTTACGAGTATCTCATCAAGTATTTCGCGGACAGCGCAGGCAAGAAGGGCGGCGAGTTCTATACGCCCGCCGAAGTCGTGCAATTGTTAGTTCGGATACTTAAGCCGCAGGAGCGGATGGCTGTCTATGATCCGGCGGTCGGTGCAGGCGGCATGTTAATTCAATCGGTTCAGTACGCCGAAGAGTCAGGGCAGAATCCGCGCAGCGTTGAGTTGTTCGGGCAAGAGGCAAGCGGAACGGTATGGGCGATCTGCAAGATGAACATGATCCTGCACAATGTTCCCGGCGCGCATCTTGAGAATGACGACACGATAGCGAATCCGCTTCACGTTCATCTCGGAGCGTTGCGTAAGTTTGACCGCGTGCTGGCGAATCCGCCGTTTTCACAGAACTACTCGAAGCAGGATATGAAGTTTCCCAATCGCTTCCGGTACGGCTCAACGCCGGAGACGGGCAAGAAGGCTGATTTGATGTTCGTGCAGCACATGATTGCAAGCCTCAACAGTCGCGGGATGATGGCAACCGTGATGCCGCACGGCGTGCTGTTTCGCGGCGGGCAGGAGAAAGTCATCCGGCAAGGCATCGTTGACGACAACTTGATCGAAGCGATTATCAGCTTGCCGCCCGCGCTTTTTTACGGCACGGGCATTCCCGCTTGCGTGCTAGTCATCAACAAAGACAAGCCGGATGATTTGCGCGATAAGATTCTGTTTATCAACGCTGACCGCGAGTTTGCAGAAGGCAAGAATCAGAATAAGCTGCGCCCCGAAGACATTGAAAAGATTGATTGGGTTTTTACGCACAAGCGGGAGATTGAGAAGTATTCGCGCCTCGTTAATAAAAAAGAGATTGAAAAGAACGACTACAACTTGAATATACGCCGCTACGTTGACAACACGCCCGCGCCTGAACCGGAAGACGTGCGGGCGCACTTGCTGGGCGGCGTGCCTGTGGCGGAAGTCGAAAGCCACGCTGAGAATTTCAAACGCTTCGCCCTTAATCCTGCGATTATTTTTGAGCCTCGCAGCGCAGGCTATCTCGCTTTCAAGGATGAGATGAAAGATAAGGCGGCGATTAAGCCGATCATCGAAGCGGATGCGGGCGTGTGTGAGACTTACGCGCGGATGCGTGAAGAGATTGCGGCGTGGTGGGAAGTGGCGCGGGATGATTTCGCCAAGCTCGAAGCGGGCGGCAGTCTCGCTGGAGTGCGGGCCGAACTGCTGGCGACGATCAAGCACAAGCTTGTGCCTATCGGCGCGCTTGACGAGTTTCAAACGGCGGGTGTGTTCGTGAATTGGTGGAAGACGATTCGCTACGATTTGAAGACGATCAATAATACGGGTTGGAGTCCGAGCTTGATACCGGACAGCTACTTGATTGCGGAGTTTTTCGGGGCGGAAGTGAAAGCAATCGAAGACCTTGAGGCGCAGCTTGGCGAACGGGAAGCGCAACTCTCAGAGAGCATTGAAGCCGTCGAATATGAAGCGGGCGAAGATGAAGAGGTGACGGCGAAAGTTATCAAGGCTTATTTGCAAGGGCAGATTAAAGAGTTGAAGGCGTCGAAGACGGAAACGGCGCGAGAAGAGCGTGAGAGTTTGGAAGGACAGTTTAACCTCATCAAGCAAAGCGAAGAGCGTATCAGCGAGACGAAGAAAGAACTCAAGCGGCAGCAGGCGAACCTAGCGCGCAAGCTGCGGTTCAAGCGCGACGGCATTGATGACGAGCGCGAGGAGCAAGAGAAGTTGCTCGCGCAGAATAGACGCGCGACGGCAGAACTCGGCGGCAAGATTGTTCCTGACAAGAAAAAGGAGAGAGAGCGTGTGACGAAGCTCGCCGCGTTGGAGCGTGACCGCGAGGTTTTGCAGAAGAGAATCGCGGGGCTGGATGCGGAGCTTGAAGCAATCGGCGGCATGATTACGCCGGAAGAAGCGAAGCGGCTGATTCTGCAAAAGCTCTACGATTCGATTGCGAACGAACTTACGCGCTACTTGAACGCGGAGAAACGCTTGCTCATCGCGGTGTTTGAAAAGCTGTGGGATAAGTACGCGGTTTCGGCGGGGGCAATCGAAGCGGAGCGCGATGCGACGATGCACGAGTTGAGCGAGTATTTGAACAAGCTGGGTTATTTGGCGGAAGAGATGGCTGTGACTCAAGCGTGAAAGATGTAATGCCAAGCGAAGCAAAAAAGACGCTTAAAAATCTGGCAGGGATTCACTACGGCAAATCCCCCAAAGGCATACTTGCGGATGACGGGCACGTACCCGTCATTGGAACAGGCGGTGTTGAGAGATACGGAACTGCTTATTTATACGATGGTGAGTCAATTGTTTTAGGAAGAAAAGGCACTATTGATAATCCTATTTATGTGGATGGGAAATTTTGGGCAATAGATACGACATTCTATTTAAGAGACTTTAATGAGACAGATGTAAAGTGGCTTTATTATTTTCTGCGAACAATCAACTTTCACTCAATGAGCGAAGCTACTGGTGTTCCTAGCCTTTCAAGAGATTTCCTTTATTCCATTGAAGTCAATGCTCCGTCCAAAGTAGAGCAAACCCAAATCGCCGCCGTTCTCTCTTGCATAGACCGCGCGATTGAGCACACGGAAGCACTCATCGCCAAGCAGCAACGCATCAAGACCGGACTCATGCAAGACCTGTTGACCAAAGGCATTGATGAGCACGGCAACATCCGCTCGGAAGCGACCCATGAGTTCAAGGATTCACCGCTGGGAAGGATTCCGAAGGAATGGAAGGTTGAAAATCTAGGCGCAATATCTACTAAAATGACTAATGGCTTTGTTGGCGTTGCATCTCCATTTTACACCGATAATTTAGATGGAATCCCTTACCTGATGAGTAATAATGTTCGGGCCAACAAATTTGATTTAAGGAAACTAATAAAAGTACGTTCTGAGTTTCACGCTCGGCAAAAGAAGTCTGTATTAGCAGCCGGAGATATGTTAACAGTTCAATCTGGACACATTGGCACTACCTGTATTGTCACCCCCGTCCTTGAAAATTCAAACTGCCATGCATTAATTATTACAAGATTCAAAAACCCTACCGTTGTGCCTTATTTCATAGCCTTTTATATAAATTCAGACAGAGGAATGTCGAGATTATCCGACATATTCATTGGCTCTACAATCAAGCATATAAATGTCAGCGATTTCGCCTGTTTCTTAGTCCCCTTGCCCTCTATGAATGAACAAGAGGAAATAATCAAGCGCATCCGTAGAGCAGGGGACTTGCTCGATGCTGAGCATCATCGGCTTCTTAAATTGCAAAAAATCAAGACTGGATTGATGCATGATTTATTAACAGGGGAAATAAGCACCAATAAAATTTCCAATGCCGTTGAGGATTGTGAATGACTTTACCAAGAACAAGACTCTCACAAAGTCAGATGGAGGCAATTTACAAGGAAGTGATGAAATACTTAAAGTCTAATCCATTTGTGACGAACAGAATCCTCCGCGCACTTACTGGTATCAACTATGACCAAGCAATTCAGTTCTTCAACTCAATGCTTGATGCCAAAAAACTTCAAAAAGAGGGTGCAGGGAGTGGGACAAGGTACGTTCAGCCTCACAAAGCATTAAAGTAAAAGTTTATTTAAGTTTTTGCGATATGAAAGCATGAAAAAGCAGATGCACCAGCCATCGACACCAAAATCTGCAAAGACTAATCCGATCGCACTAATGCCGAGTGAACAGTTGGGAGCAGACCTTTATGAAGTGATCAAACTCGCCCCCGAACTCGTTAGCATACACAGCGAATCCATCCAAGAGTAAAAACCTCATGGCAATTGCAGCACATCACCAACACATCACCGAACAAAAGTTTGTCGAAGATTCATTTCTTACACAGCTTAGAGGTTTAGGCTGGGAAGTCATTACGCTGGAAATGAAGAATCAAAAACCCATCGAGAGCGGGCGCGATTCCTTCGATGAAGTTGTGATGTTGCCAAAACTGCGCGAATCGCTCGCCAAAATTAACGATTGGATGGACGACGAACAGATCGAGCAAACCGTCGCCCGCATCACCAACATCTCCGGCGGCGACCTCTTAGCGAACAATCAACATGTCCTCCAACTCCTACTAGAAGGCACAAGCGTTGACCGCAATCGCAAGACGGGCGAAGTCAGCCCAACCGTCAACTATATAGATTTCAAGCACCCCGACAACAACAACTTCACCGCCGTCTCGCAATTCAAGATTCGCATACCCGGCACGGACGGGCACATCTTCCCCGACATCATCCTCTTCCTCAACGGCTTGCCCATCGCCGTCGTTGA
This sequence comes from Pyrinomonadaceae bacterium, assembly GCA_049593215.1. GTDB lineage: Bacteria > Acidobacteriota > Blastocatellia > Pyrinomonadales > Pyrinomonadaceae > JBAWGU01. Next base: position 3,025 of record JBAWGU010000159.1, on the reverse strand, counting down.
ATGCAAATCCCCGAAGGTCAAAGAAGCGATTCCCGAAGCTATTGACCAGATGATGCGTTACGGCGAGCAACGCGGAGCGAGAGGCGAAGGCAGCCCCAAGCTTTTTTACTACAACCAATTTCTAGTGGCGACGTGCAGACAAGAAGCAAAAGTTAGCTCTATCACTGCCCGCAATGAAAGGCACTTCTTCAGTTGGGCAGACCCTTATCCGCTTACACTCAACGACCTCGAACACGGCGAATCAACGCCCAACCAGCAGCAGCGACTCGTCGCCGGAATGTTCTCGAAAGCGAATCTTCTAAGCCTCATCCGCACCTTCACGCTTTTCACCACAAACGACGAAGGGCAAACCATCAAAGTCATCGCCCGCTATCAACAATTCCGCGCCGTCAAAAAAGCCGTTGATAGACTTCTCAACGGCAAAAACAAACGCGAACGCAGCGGCATCATCTGGCACACGCAAGGCTCCGGCAAATCCCTGACGATGATGTTCATGGTGCGCGAAATGTACACGCACAACGAACTGACCAAGTGGAAAGTCGTGTATATCACCGACCGCACACAGCTTGAGCAACAGCTTAACGAAACGACGCAACGCAGCGGTCTCACAGTCAAAGTCGCTGAAGACATCGCAGACTTAAAGGCAAAGTTGCGAAACACTTCGAGCGATTTAGTGATGGGCATGATCCACAAGTTTCAAGAGCGAGACTTGACCGAGACGTTCCCCGAACTGAATCCGAGCCACCACGTTCTCGTCATGACTGACGAAGCGCACCGTTCACAATATAAGCTACTTGGAGCAAACCTCGACCGTGCCTTACCTCATGCCACTTACATCGGCTACACCGGAACGCCGACCGAGCTAACGGAAGACCGCTTCGGCGACTACATTGACAAGTACACGATGCGCGAAGCGATTGATGACGGCGTAACAGTCAAAATCATTTACGAAGGGCGCACGCACAAAGCCGAAGTCCAAGACACAGAAGGCATGGACAAGACTTTCAAGGATGTCTTCCGAGATTACACACCTCAAGAATGGATGCAGATAATCGGTTATGGTTCACGCGACGCTTACCTAGACGCCGAAGAAACAATTAAAGCCAAAGCGGAAGACATGGTGCAGCATTACATCGAACAAGTCTTCCTGAATGGTTTCAAAGCTCAAGTTGTATGCAATTCCAGAGAAGCCGCCGTTCGATACAAAAGAGCACTCGACGCAGCTTTAGAAGACGTAGTATCGCGGCTTGAGGCTAATCCCAAAATCAACGATGACTTGATTCTTAAACCTGAACAGATTGAACGGTTAAAACGACTGAAAACCGCAGCGGTCATTTCCCATGCCCATAACCAACCGCAGTACATGAATGCTCTTACAAATTCGGCTCAACATAAAACAGACATCAAAAGCTTCAAACTTTCGTTTGACGGTGAGGAGGACGGTGTTAAAGGCGACATCGGTTTCATCATTGTCAACAACATGCTCCTAACCGGCTTCGACGCGCCGATTGAGCAAGTCATGTATCTGGATCAAGTCATCACGGCTCACAACCTCCTGCAAGCCATCGCTCGCGTCAACCGCACCCACGACGCCAATAAGACGTGCGGTTTTGTCGTTGATTACGTCGGAGTCGGGCATCACCTACGCGAAGCTTTAGCTAAATACGACGAGCAAGAACAAAAAGAGATTATCGAATCCCTCAAGGATGATGCCGCCGTCATCTCCGATCTAATAGACAAGCACAAGACTTTGAAGGAGTTTGTCACTAATCTAGGCATCACAGACACGAACGATTATGATGCCTATTATGACCTCTTCTACGACGAAGACCCGCGCATGGAATTCTTGCTTCTCTTCCGCGACTTCTCACGCGCCCTTGACGCCGTTTATCCGCGCAAAGAAGCGTTAGACTTCTTGCCCGACTTCAAACACTTTTCCGAAATCAATGTTATGGCGTCTAAGCATTTCAGAGACGCGCGCATCAGCATGAAAGGCATCCCCGAAAAGCTTCGCCAGATTGCCGACCAGCACCTTGTTTCAAAAAGCATTGACCAAACTGTTGAGCCGATTTCTATCCTTGATAAAAACTTTCAAGCGCACGTCAACACGCGCACCCGCGAAAAGACTAAAGCCGCCGAGATTGAGCACGCCATCCGCCATCATATTGACATCAACATCAATATTGATCCTGAGCTTTACGCTTCATTCGCTGAAGCAATCGAAGCAATCCTTGCAGAGTTTCAGAACAATTGGAGCATGATCAGAAAGAAGCTAGAGGAACTGAGGCAGCGGATAGTTGATGCTGAAAGGGAAGAGAGCACTTACGGACTGCACCGCAAAAAGCAGATGCCTTTTTTCCGTATCTTCAAGAAAGAGTTTTTCGATGGACAAGAGTTAAACGACGATCAGATTAGCTCTCTAATTGACCTGACCAAACAAGTCACTACGTTGCTCGAAACTGAGCTTCAACTCAAAGGCTTCTGGGATAACATCCCCGCCCGCAATAAACTTCGAGCATCTTTACAGGAGTTGCTGCTTTCCCCTTCATTCATCAATTTGCCTAACGTCATCAAGAAGCGCGGCGAAGTGATTTCGCGCACACTGGAAACAGCCGAAACCAATCACGACACCATCACGCTTAAAGGTTGATATGAATCTGGAATACAGCGTTATTTATTCAGATCGGAAGACTCTGACAATTACTGTCGAGCGTGATCGCTCTATCATCGTGCGCGCTCCGAATCACACGCCGCACGAAAGGATTGAGCAGTTAATTCATCAGAAAAAGCTCTGGCTCTATGAAAAGGTGAGGCATACACAAAAGTATGATTTACCGATCAGAGAAAAGGAGTTCGTCTCCGGCACGACTATTCTGTATCTAGGCCGAAACTACAAACTGGAGGTTATCTCAGACCTTTTCGATGGGATTTTGTTCGACAACAAATTCCTTATCTCGAAGTCTTCAGTCAGCGATGCAGCCGAACTTTTTAAGAATTGGTATACCGAAAAAGCGAAGCAGAAGAT
>JBAWGU010000158.1:0-3487 GCA_049593215.1 Pyrinomonadaceae bacterium | reverse complement strand
CAGTAGTCAGTAGTCAGCATTCAGTAGCCAGTAGACGGATTGAGTGATAATGAAAGACGCCGAACTTTCAATAGCAATGCTTCCATCAATCTTCTACTGGCTACTGAATGCTGACTACTGCTTTTCTGCAAGCGCGGCTTGAACGATGCGCTCCATCTGTGCGGGCACGGTTGAATCGTAGCCGACGAAATGTTTAATCTGGCGGCCCTTGCGATCAAAGACGACCGTTTGCGGAATGCTGTCGTCCGTAGAGAAGTAGAGCCGCTCCATCGCCTCGTCCGGGAAGCCTTGAGGATATTGAACCTTGTACTGCTCAAGGAAGTCTGCAATCTTCGGGCGGTCTTCGGGGCCGCCAACATTCAAGCCGATCACGCGCAAGCCTTGCTGAGCGTAGCGGCGTTGCAATTCGACAAGGTGCGGCGTCTCTTCACGACATGGCGGGCAGTAAGTGGCCCAGAAATCCAGCAACACCACCTGCCCCGCGTAATCTGAGAGTTTAACGCGGCGGCTGTCGAGCAGCGTCCAACTCATCACGCTCGGCTCGTGCGAAGATTTCACCGGCGGCGGCGGCATCGGCACAGATGTGCGCGGCGGCACAGCGCCGACAGGAGTGTTCGTCGTGCTTGTGGTGTTAGAAACTTTTGTCGGCGTGTTGCTGCAAGCGGCCAGCAGCGCAAGGCAGAGCGCGCAGATTGCAAGCGTGAGCGCACGGCTGGATGGGACAGGTAATTTATGCAGAGCGAAATGAGACTTCAAAATTTACAGCCTCCGCTTATTAACTTCGACATCATTTTATACCAGATAACGAGCAGATTTTCAGTCACTCCGTGACTGAAGTTTTTACTTCCGGTCTATCTCTCGGAATCTCACTTCGCTTCTTCGTTTGAAGGTTCTCTATTTGTCGAATCAATAGATGGCGCAGGTTCTGCGGGCACGCGATACTCTTCGTCAGCCCAGCGACCGAAATCAATCAACTTGCAACGCTCGGAACAGAAAGGGCGCGCGGGATTATCTTTCCACTCGACAGGCTTGCCACACGTCGGACATTTCTTCATAAAACAAAAGTAAAAAGGCAAAGAGAAAAAGTCAAACCGAGCACGTACTCGCGTCTTCCTTTTACCCTTTGCCTTTTTACTTTTGCCTTGAACTCACGCTGCGGCGAGCGATTCCAGACGTTTGATGAGAATCTTGCGGTTGACGAAATCAATCGTGCCTTCGCGTCGCATAGCATTGAGACGCACGGTGACGCTCTCGCGGGTTGAGCCGACGATGGAGGCAATCTCTCTGTGCGGAAGCGGCAAATCTATCAACACTCCGCCAGTGTCTCTCACGCCGTAGCGTTTAGATAATTCGACTAAAAGTTTTTCCAGACGCGCGGGGATGGCATCTAAAGCAAAGTCTGCGACGCGGCGTTCGGCCTGAGCCAGGCGTTGACCGACGAGGCGGAAGGTGTAATCATAAAGCTTGTGGTCCTCAGACATCCCCCCTTGAAAGTCCCCGACCGGAATGCGCAGGAGGCGCGTATTCTCATAAGCGATAGCAGAATTTTCACGCGAGCCAGCGCCGTAGAGCGCGGATTCGCCGAAGAGCGCGCCGCAGGGAAGAATGTCTATCACGGCTTCGCGTCCCGTCAAGGCTTCGATGCGGCAGAGTTTAACGCGGCCTCGCACGATCAGGTAAAGCGTGTCTGCCAGATCGCCCGCGCGATAGATGAAGCGGCGACGGCGAAAATCCAGAGCCAGAGCGTTTGTGGCAAGGCGCGTCAAAAGGGGTTCGCTCAAGCCGGAGCTGAAATCCATCTGGCGCAGATAATCTGCGCGGTCTTTACTGTTGAGATCGCAGGCGCGTTTTTTTTGCATGGTGTTTTAAGTTCCTTGATTCCTCATGGGGGTGATGAGTTAAGGCTCTGGTTTTGAATTCTGGTTGCGGTCCCGCACCTGGCTCGTTAAAGAATAAAGAATTACCGGACAAGCTAGTTCGCTGGATGATATGGAAAAATTAAATGTAAGGAGTTTTCTCGACGAAGCTTCGAGGCATCTTAGCATTTAACAGTTGCGCAGATTCGACGAGGGTACAGCAGCGAATGCGAACCACAACTGATGAAGCGCTACTCTAGCATGAAGAGTTCAGGGCACGCAAGAGCCTTTTCGCGCATCAAACAAAATTAGTTATGACCGCAAAATCAAACGTACTTGTTGTTGACGACGATCCCGACAAACGCCTGCTGCTCACCTTTGCCCTTGAGATGGCCGGATACGAAGTGCGCACGGCTAACGACGGCGAAGCGGGGCTGCTGGCCGTCACCTCTTATCCGCCGGATTTGATCATTACGGATGTGATGATGCCACGGATGGATGGCTACGAGCTGGCGCGGCGTCTGAGAGCCAACCCGCAGACGCGTTTTATCCCGATCATCATTCAGACGGCTGCGCGCGGCGGGGCGCAGGACATGCGCAGGGGCGCAGAAGTCGGCGCGCTCGGCTACATCACGGACCCGACGGACATTGATCTGCTGCTGGCGCGCGCCCGCACGCTCCTCGATTTCAAGACCTATCTAGACACCTGCGAAGAGGCGGCGTTTACGGATCACCTGACGGGCCTCGCCAATCGCCGACGCTTCGAGCGACACCTAGAGCGGGAAATCTCGCGCACGCTCCGTTACAACCACCCGTTCTGTCTGGTCCTGCTCGATATAGACAATTTCAAAGTCGTCAACGACACTCACGGGCACGAAGCCGGAGACGAGGCCATCCGCCAGCTCTCAAAAACTCTGCAAGCAGGAACGCGCGGCATTGATCTGGCTGCGCGCATTGGCGGCGAAGAGTTTGCGGTAATCCTGACGGAAACGGATTTTAGCGGCGGCATAGATGTCGCGGAACGCTTGCGCCAGGCAATCAAGTCTGCTGAAATTCCCGGCGTCGGCCACATCACCGCAAGTTTCGGCGTCGCCGAATTTCCGCTCTGCGCCGCAACGGAACGCGATCTTTTCACGCGCACGGACGCTGCGCTCTACGAAGCCAAGCGGCTCGGACGCGACCGCGTTGAACGCGTGCCCGTGACATCAGAGCCGAACACTTCGCAGGAACTTGACGTACAAGAAGAGCAAGTCGGAAGGATGAAGGATGAAGGATGAAAGCGCGCTTTTGAAATTTGTGATTTGAAATTTCAAATAGCTTTATACTTCAGCCTTGAACTTAAAGAGGGTGAGTAATGTCAGATTACAGGGACAAACTTGATGAGTGGCAGCGCGCTGCGCGGCGCAAGGCGCGCGAGCTTGATGAGAAATACAACATCAAGGATCGCGTAGAAGAGGGCGCGCGTGCGGCTGGGGGCGCGGCTAAGCGCGGCGCAGAAACTGTCGCAAGCGGCGCAGAGCGTTTGCGCGTAGAAGCGGAACGCTTGAGCGATGATGAAGAAGTGAGAGAGCGTGCGCGTCATGCCGCAGATGAGGCAGCGCGGCGTGCGCGTCAGGCGGGCGAAGCTTTTC
>JBAWGU010000157.1:0-20278 GCA_049593215.1 Pyrinomonadaceae bacterium | reverse complement strand
TCCCTAGACTGCGCGTGTTCTTGTTTTGCTGTGGTGAGCCGGACCCGTTCGCGCTGGCGCGACTCAAATCGGCGCTCTCGGAAACGCCAATCCCGCGAGCCAGCAGAATAAGTGTGAACAACAATGCGGCTGGGATGACGAGCGCAAAGAAACGAATAAGCGTGGGCGAAGTATTGTTAATCTTTGTCATGCAAGGTCACCTCTTTCAACTGTTGGTCGTGCGCTTAAATAAAGCGACGGAGGAGAAACAGCGATAGAACTTGCTGGCAGCAAGCAGCATGTTCAGGAAAATCCCTTTGGCCCGACAAGAAATGAACTAATGCAGATTGCTAAAGGAAACTGTAAGGCATAGACAGAGAGCTAGAATGAAATGACCGGGGCGGACTTTAACATTCAGAGATAAAATAAGACAAGAGGATTTTTAGCTGCGCGAGATTGTGCGGCGGCGTAGCGAGAGACTGCGACGGAGTGGAACGAGCGCGCCCTCTGCGGGCGGCGTGGCTTCCGTAAATTGAGAAAACTCTTCGGCGTGAGTTTGCAGATAATCGAAGAAGCGTTCAAACTCGCGCTGCATCGCGTCCATCTTCTCTCTCATGTTGAGAATGATTTCGACGCCCGCGAGATTGACGCCCAGATCGCGCGTCAGCGAGAGGATGACTTCGAGCCGCTCAAGGTCTGTGTCCGTATAAAGGCGCGTGTTGCCTTCGGAGCGCGAAGGCTTCAATAATCCTTCACGTTCATACAGGCGCAAGGTCTGCGGATGTATCTCATACTGATCCGCCACTGCGCTGATTGTGTATGTGCGACCTTTGCGTTTCATAAAGCGTTAATCAAATAGTTATTGCTCTGCGCCCTCATCGTCCAGATCATCGCCCGATTCCTGCTTGCTTTCGTAGTGGCCTTCGCGCATGTCCTTTTGAACGGCTGCTGCTTCTGCGGCTTTCGGATTTACCCATTGCTGAATCGCGTAGAAGCCTGCGTTCATCGCACCGCGCGCGATCCCACTGCCTTTTCTCAAACGCTCTTCATACTCTTCCTGCGTGAGCGTTGACGGACGGCTGATGCGGTTGAGTCCATAGACTACCCACAGCAGAATAAGAAGAGTAACAGAGAGCCAGATTAAATCATTAGCGCTCATGCTTAAGAATCCTTACATTCATAAAGACGATAGAAGCAATGAAAGTCCAGCCTCTATTCCAATCCCATTGCCACACGCGGATTATCCTTGTTCATATCCGCGTAACGGCGCAGGAGTTCTTTTGTCTCTTCCGAGATAACTTTCGGAAGCGTGACCTGCACTTCGACAAACTGATCGCCGCGCGCGTTGGAGTTGCCGCGCAGTGATGGCGCACCGCGCTCTCTCAGGCGAAACTTCTGGCCCGATTGCGTGCCCGGAGGAATGCGCAGTTGCGCTTTGCCTTCAACGGTCGGCACTTCTATCTTCGCGCCGAGCGCGGCTTCCGGCACAGTGACAGGCACAGTGACGTAGATGTTGTCGCCTTTGCGCGTGAAATATTTGTGCTTGCCAACGTTCGTGATGATGAAGAGGTCGCCTGCCGGTGCGCCCAGACGCCCGCCTTCGCCTTTGCCGGGAATGCGCACGCGCGAGCCTGTATCAACTCCGGCGGGGATACGCACCTTGACAGTCTCACTCTTCGGCACAGTGCCCGCGCCTTTGCAGACAGGGCAGGGTTGACGACGACGGCCCGTGCCGCCGCAATCGGGACACTCTTGCGCGAACCTTAAACGCCCGCCTGCGCGCTGCACCTGTCCTGTGCCTTTGCAAGTAGAGCACTCAACGACCGGACCACCCGTGTCGCCCGCGCCGTTGCAGCGCGGACACTGCTCTGAGCGGTTGACTGTAATGTTAGTGGTTATCCCTGTGATGGCTTCTTCAAAAGAGAGCGCGAGCGGCATCTCTATATCCGCGCCTTTTTTCGGTTGCGCGCGTGGCGGCTCGCGCTCCGCTTTAGAGCCGCCGAAGAGGTCTGCGAAGATGTCTTTGAAACTTGTGCCGCCACCGCTCGTCGTGGAAGTCGTGCCCCAGTCGAAGCCTTCAAAATCAAAAGGCGCGCTGCGGCCTCCTGCGCCACCGCCAGTTGGACCAGTTGCTCCGCGCGCAGCAGCGTCAGCTAGATTGTCTGAATACTGGCCGAAGCGATCATAGACCTTGCGCTTCTTCGGATCGGAGAGCACGTCATGCGCCTCCGTAATCAACTTGAAACGCTCCTCCGCACTCTTATCGCCCGGATTCACGTCCGGGTGATATTTGCGGGCAAGCCTGCGGTAAGCCTTCTTAATCTCTTCAGGCTTCGCGTCGCGCTTGACGCCCAGTATTTGATAGAAATCTTCTTTTGCCATTTAGAAAGCCGGTAAATAGTAAATGGTAAATGGTGAATGGAAAAACCGTCCATCCATTTACCATTTACCATTCACCATTTACCCGTTCTTATTTGTTCTCGTCAACGTCAACGTACTCTGCGTCAATGACGTTGTCTTCACCGCCACTGCCGCTGCCCTGCGAGCCTGTGGACGCGCCTGCGGCTGAAGCCTGTTCGCCGCCTGCTTCGCCGCCCGTGCCAGACTGCGAGTAGAGCACTTCCGCAATCTTGTGCGAAGCGGTTTGCAGACGATTGAAAGCTTCGTTCATGCGATCCGAGCCGCCTTCAGTCGTCGCCTTCTTCGCATCCTCGATTGCAGATTCGAGTTCGGAAACAGCCGCCGCGTCGAGCTTCTCTTTGTTCTCGCTAAAGGTCTTCTCCACCTGATAGGTGAGCGTGTCCAGACGATTGCGCGCTTCAATCTCTTCGCGCTTCTTCGCATCGTCGCTCGCGTGCGATTCCGCATCACGCATCATCTTGTCAATCTCTTCTTTCGAGAGACCGGAGGATGCCGTGATCGTAATCTTCTGCTCGCGCCCCGTGCCCATGTCTTTGGCAGAGACGTTGACGATGCCGTTGGCGTCAATGTCGAAGGTCACTTCGACCTGCGGCATCCCGCGCGGTGCGGGCGGAATCCCTACGAGATGAAACTTGCCGAGCGTGCGGTTATCTGTCGCCATCGGACGCTCGCCCTGTAGGACGTGAACTTCCACAGACGTTTGATTATCCGAAGCCGTCGAGAAGACTTCAGACTTGCGCGTCGGAATCGTCGTGTTGCGCTCAATCAATTTCGTGAACACGCCGCCGAGCGTCTCAATGCCTAAGCTAAGCGGAGTCACGTCAAGCAAGAGGATGTCCGTCTTCTCACCCGATAACACGCCAGCCTGCACAGCCGCGCCGACAGCAACTACTTCATCCGGGTTAACAGACTTGTTCGGCTCTTTGCCGAAGATGCCTTTGACGATCTCCTGAACTTTCGGGATACGCGTCGAGCCGCCGACGAGCACAACCTCGTTGACCTTCTTCGCATCAATGCCCGCGTCCTTGATCGCTTGCTCCACAGGGTTTTTCAAACGCTGCAAGATCGGGTCAATCAACTGCTCAAAGCGGGCGCGCGTCAGCTTCATCACCAGATGCTTCGGGCCTGATTGGTCCGCAGTGATGAACGGCAGGTTAATCTCCGTCTCCATCGCTGTTGACAACTCAATCTTGGCTTTCTCGGCAGCCTCTTTCAAACGCTGCAAAGCCATCTTGTCATTCGAGAGGTCAATGCCCTGATCGCGCTTGAACTCTTCCGTAATCCACTCCATCAAACGCTCGTCAATATCGTCGCCGCCAAGATGCGTGTCGCCGTTCGTTGATTTAACTTCAACGACGCCTTCACCGACTTCCAGAATAGAGATGTCAAACGTGCCGCCGCCAAAGTCGAAGACAGCAATCGTCTCATCCGCCTTCTTATCCAGACCGTAAGCGAGCGCGGCGGCGGTCGGCTCGTTGACGATACGCATCACTTCGAGTCCGGCAATCTTGCCAGCGTCTTTTGTCGCCTGACGTTGCGCGTCGTTGAAGTAAGCGGGGACTGTGATGACAGCCTTGTCAACTTTCTGGCCGAGATAATCTTCGGCAGACTGCTTCATCTTTTGCAGGATCATCGCCGAAATCTCCGGCGGACTCCAATCCTTGCCGCCCGCAGAGATACGCACGTCGCCGCTTCCCGCCGGTTGAACTTTATAAGGGACTTGTTTGATCTCTTCCGTCACCTCGTCGAAGCGACGGCCCATGAAACGCTTAATCGAATACACAGTGTTTTCAGGATTGGTCACGGCTTGACGCTTGGCGACCTGACCGACGAGGCGGTTGCCGTCCTTCGTGAACGCCACAACGGAGGGCGTCGTCCTGCCGCCTTCAGAATTAGTGATGACCGTAGGCTCTCCGCCTTCCATCACCGCGACCACAGAGTTGGTCGTGCCCAAGTCAATTCCTATAATCTTACTCATTGTTATTTACTCTCCAGATAATAATTTGGCGCTTCCCCTCGGAACGCCCTTTGGCTTCCCCCGCGACGCGCCAGCCGTTTCCTGCTGATCGGCAGGCCGGAACTCGCTTCACGGCCTGTGCAGCCTCTTTAAGCTTCGCCATGCCAGGTTGAACGCCTTCTTAATATAATACCTGAGTCCCTCTTTGTCAACTTTTATTTTACTCTTGATGAAGCCTCGCGCAGGCAGATTAACTCGCCGGATTTGCTGTACTTACGGGACTTCTCATGCTGTTAGGACGCAGTTGAACGAGCGTGTCAGAACCGCCTGCGGTAGCGGGCGGGTGTGTAAAGGGATGAGGGATGAGGGCAGAGGGATGAAAAAGGAGAAGTTACTGATTGTTTTATTCATCCCTCATCCTTCTGCCCTCATCCCTGCGCTGACCCGCCCGCTACCGCAGGCGGTTCTGACTTTCTAATTCACGAAGCGTCTTAGTTGGACGCTGATGGCGAAGCCGATGGCGATGAAGGTGGCGAGGACGGAAGAGAGGCCCGCGCTCATGAGCGGCAGTGGAACGCCGATGACGGGCAGCCAACCCAGAGCCATCCCGACGTTGAGGCAAATCTGAAAGAGCAGACCGCCGACAACGCCCATGATGACGAGCATCCCTGTGCGGTCAGGCGAACGCCTTGCTCCCGCAATCAGCCGCGAGAGCAGGAAGGCGTAGGCGACGAGCAGAAGAAATGAGCCGACAAAACCTGTATGCTCCGCAGTGACGGCGAAGATGAAATCCGTGTGCGGCTCAGGCAGAAACTTCAGGCTGCTTTGCGAAAACTCGGAAGAGTGCGAGCCTGTCATCCCGCCTTTGCCAACCGTCACGATTGATTGCCACGTGTGATAACCGAACCCACGCTTATCTGCGCTCTCCGGGTCAAGGATGACGTTGATGCGCTCAAGCTTGTAGCCGTGCAGCAAGCCCGTCTTGACGCCGACCGTATAAGCAAGCGGTGCGCCTGCAATGCAAGCCAGCAGCGCGATTGTCACCAGCCACATCCGCACGGAAGAGAGAAAAAAGACAATCGCTAAAAGCGGAAGATAAGTTAGAGCCTGTCCCGTGTCAGGCTCAAGCAGGATGAGAAAAACGGGCAGGCCGAGTATGCCTGCTCCGACAAGCATCTCTTTCCATGTCAGGTTGCTGTGGCGCGGCTTGCCGAAATAGTAAGCCAGCATCAGGACCACAGGGAGCTTGACGAATTCAGACGGTTGAAACTGTCCCAGCCCCGGCAGCTTAATCCAGCACTGCTGCCCGTTCACACGCATTCCGACATGAGGAATGAGGACGAGCACCAGCAGCACCAGCCCGAAGAGATAGAATGCCGGAGCGATATGGACCAGCTTGCGATAGTCTGTGAAGGCGGCGGCAAACATTGCCACCATCGCAATGCCCAGACCAATCAACTGCTTCTGCCAGTAGGTCTCAGTCGGCTGCGCATTATGAATCTGCCACGCGCCAAACCCCACAATGGCAATCGCCAGCAAGGCCAGGAACCAGTCAAAATCTCTATAGCTTCTGCGTTCTAAAATTGCAACCATTTCTCAAGTGATAGGTGATAGGTGATGGGTGATAGGAGAAAAGCTTTTGACTTATCACCTATCACCATTTACCTATCACCGCTTCATAGCTATCTGCTGCGCCCCCGGCGGGTCTTCGTGGCGCGTCTTGCGATAGTAAACGTCATAAACGGCGCGCACCGAAGGCGCTCCGAAACGTGAGCCGAGTCCGGCGTTTTCAATCAGGGCGACGCAGGAGATTTCCGGTTTATAGGCCGGAGCGTAAGAGACAAACCACGAATGGTCCTTAAACTGGCCGACATCTTTGCCGAGGCTGACGACCTGCGCCGTGCCTGTCTTTCCGGCAATCTCGAATCCGGCCATGCGTATTCCTGTCGCCGTGCCAGCTTCGTTGACCACAGACCACATGCCTTTAATGACGAGATCGTTGTCTTCTCTGTCTATCGGGATAATCTTCGGGTCGGGCCTGTCAAAAGTCCTTGCCGGGCGCAGTGGCCTGTAGTCAGCGCTGCTCGGCTCACCGACCGCGCCAATCTCTCTGATCTCTTTTAAGAGATGCGGGACATACATCCGACCGTGCATCCCGATGGCGGAGTGAGCGCGGATTAAAGCCAGAGGCGTCAGGACATCTTCGCCCTGACCAAAGGAAGAATAAACCGTGTCAATGTCTTTCCATTCAGGGTCGCGCGGGTAAAGCTTCGCTTTCAACTCGCGCGAAGGAGTCATGCTGATAATCTCGTGCGGCAGGTCAACGCCTGTGCGCTTGTTGAGATCAAACTCGTCCGCCATCTCCTGTATGCCTTCGAGCTTCATCTTCAAGCCGAGACGATAGAAGTAGCCGTCGCAGGATTTCATAATCGCAAAGTGAACATCCGGCGAGCCGTGATTGCCGCCCATGCAGCGCGTAAACTTGTTGCCGATGGTGATGCCGCCGCCGCACACAAGGTTTGATTTACTGACGCTGATTGCGCCCTGCTGCAAGCCTGCCACAGCCATTAAAGGCTTCCACGTAGAGCCGGGCGGATAGCGGCCCTGCACCGCACGATTGAGTAGAGGCTTGAGAGGGTCTTGCGTCAGCTTGGCATACTCCGCGCGCCCTTCCTTTGTCATGATGCGCTGGGAAAAGAGATTCGGGTCAAAGGTCGGGGCCGAAGCCATCGCAAAGATTTCGCCGTTATTCGGGTCCAATGCCACAATCACGCCGCGACCCTGCGGCGATTTTTTCAACTGATCTTCTGCGGCCAACTGCAAGTCAAGATCAACGGTCGTCACCATGTCCTGCCCCGGTTGCGGAGGCACAGTCTCAATCTCGCTCTGAATGTGGCCGCGACTATCAACGATGACTTTGCGATAGCCGTCTTTGCCGCGCAGGTATTCGTCGTAAACTTTCTCCAAGCCTTCCTGACCGATGATGTCGCCCGGCTTGTAACCTTTATACTGCGGCAGTTCCAACTGCTCAGGACTAATCTCTGCAACATAGCCGAGCGCGTGGCAGAGCGTGCCGTTCTCAGGATAACGACGCTGCGGCTGCTGCTCTACGCGCAACTGCGGAAACTCAAGCTCGTGCGATTCGACCCACGCGATGTCGTCAGGCGTCGCGTTCTCTTTAACGCGGATGGATTCAAAAGCGGGTTGTGAGTTCACCTGAACAAAAAACTCGCGCAGGATGTCCGCATCCACCCCTAAGCCTTTCGAGAGCGGCTCGACGAGGATGTTCAAATCCTTTCCCTTCATGTCTTCGCGCGAAAGAATGACGTTGTAGATGGGACGCGAATCAACGAGGATGCGCTGGTTGCGGTCGAAGATGACGCCGCGCGGCGCAGGTATCGGAAGCAGGCGCACGCGCTGATTCTCCGCCCGCTCGGCATAATAGTCGCCCTTGACGATTTGCAGCACGTAGAGACGCACGCCCAGCACCGCCAGCAGCAGGATGGCGAGAATCTGAATCACCCTCAGCCGCACTCTCAGGTTTTGTGAATCGTCCTCGAATTTCATAAAAAGCTGTCAGTGGTCAGTTGTCCGTAGTCCGTTGTAAGTTGCCGGGAGTTTGTCTTGCGTAGTCAAATTAAAGTTCTAATAGCAGAATTAGCCGGGAACATCTACAAAAATCTTCCAGATTAGTTCAAAGACAACAACTGACAACGGACAACGGACAGTTGTTCATCTTTTCCTCAACATGCCGACGCTGCGGCGGGCGGCTCTGCGTCGTCCGGCGAAGAGTTTGCGCTGGCGCGCTCGCTCGCTGAAAAAAGTGTCAAGCACGTAGAGAATGAGCGATCCCGCCACGGTCGTCCCGATGACTTTGAATCCGGCTGTCGTCGCAAAGGGCATGAGTGGGGGCTGGCCCAACATGCGATGCAGCAGGATATAGACGGTTGAATCAAGGAGCGTCGCACTTGCTAAGACGGGAATTCTGAGCAACGGGTTGTCAAGCATGATGCGCGTCGCCACCGACACCACCACGTAAGCCGTGAGCGTCTTCGAGAATCCGCCCGCGCCCAATAATCCTACGCTCAGCGCATCCGTCGCAAGCCCCGCAATCATCCCGATCACCAACGCCTTCATCGGGTCGCGCTGCAAGGCGAAATAGACCACCACGACGAGCGGTAAATCAATATATATGAAAGGATGCCAGATATACGCCAGCGATGTCTGCAAGATGATTGCCAGCGCAAGGACCAGAGCGATTTTCAGTTGACGCATTCTCAGGTGATGGGTGATACGTGATAGGTGATAGGAGAAAAGCTTTTACTTATCACCCATCACCTATCACCTATCACTGCTTCTTTATTGTTTGGTCGGGGGCCGTGCGTTGCGGAGGATGATAGAGCAACACTGCAACCTCTTCGAGTTGATCAAGACGCGCGCTCGGCTTGATGTGTATGACGTGCGCCTGCGTGGCAGAGCCGTGCTTGACCTCCACGACTTCGCCCACGTTCAAACCTTGCGGATAGATGCCGTCCTGTCCGGTCGTCACAACATAATCGCCAGCCTCTACCTTCTCTAACCCTGAGACGTGGCGCATCTCTACGAGTCCGTTTTCGCCAAGCCCTTTGATTGAGCCAAGCGCGTTCGATTGACCGAGCTGACCAACGACTGCGCCCGCACCAGCCTTCTCGTCCGTGATGAGCATGACCTGCGCGCTCCACGGGCTGAGCGAGACAATGCGACCGACGATGCCGCCCGGCGTCACGACAGGCATGTAGAGTTCGATGCCGGATGCGCTGCCGCGATTAATCGTGACCATGTTGAACCACGCTGAAGAGTCGCGCGCAATGACACGCGCCGCAACCATCCCGTAGCTGTTGCTCTCTTTAAGATCGAGCAGGCCCTTCAAACGCTCGTTCTCGCCAGCCGCCGCGCGCAAATTGCGCAACTCGACATCCATCTTCTCAACGCGCTCTCTCAGTTGCTCGTTCTCTGCCGTCGCGTTGCGAAGTTTGCCAATCCTCTGAAAGAACCCAACGCCCGTGCTGCCCACACCTGACGAGATGCTCTGCACAGGCGCGACAATGGCCTGTATCCAGACGCGCAGCAAACGCTGCTTAGACACCTCGTCACGCGCGTCATAAGACATCATCAGGAGATTCACAAACAGCAACCCGATGAGCCACAAAGGGGCGCGCTGCCTGATCTCTTTTTGCGTTCGTGCAACCATTTATAGGGGTTGGGGGATGGGAGTTGGGGGTTAGGGAAATCGGTTTTATCCAACCCCTAACCCCTGACCCCTATCCCCCGCTTCTTACGTTCCGCTAGTCAGCGTGTTGTCCCACTTGACGCGCTTGAGGAGGTTGAAGTCTGAAAGCATCTTGCCGGTGCCGAGCACGACGGATGAGAGCGGGTCGTCTGCTAAGGAGACGGGCAGGCCCGTTTCAATCGAGAGACGACGATCCAGATTTTTGAGCAGCGCGCCGCCGCCTGTTAAGACGATGCCGCGCTCAACGATGTCTGCCGAAAGTTCCGGCGGCGTTCTCTCAAGAGCGACGCGCACGGCGTTGACGATGGTGGAGACGGAATCCGCGAGGGCTTCCCTGACCTCTTCGTCCGAGATGACGATGGTTTTCGGAATGCCTTCAATCAAGTTGCGCCCGCGCACTTCCATCGAAAGCGGCTCATCCAAAGGGAACGCGGAGCCGAGTTCGATCTTGACCAGCTCAGCCGTGCGCTCGCCAATCAGTAGATTGTACTTGCGCTTGATGAAAGACGTGATCGCTTCGTCCATCTCGTTTCCGGCGACGCGCACGGCGCGCGAATAGACGATGCCTGAGAGAGAGATGACGGCGATGTCTGTTGTGCCGCCGCCGATGTCAACGACCATGTTGCCGTGCGGCTCTGTGATGGGAAGTCCCGCGCCGATTGCCGCCGCCATCGCTTCTTCAACCAGATAAACTTCAGAAGCTTTAGCGCGATAGGCCGAATCTTCGACAGCACGCCTCTCAACCTGCGTGATTTCCGACGGGATGCCGATAACGACGCGCGGGCTGACCCACGTTTTGCCGTTATGAGCTTTTCTAATGAAGTGCTGAAGCATCTTTTCCGTCACTTCAAAGTTGGCGATCACGCCGTCTTTCATCGGGCGGATGGCGACGATGTTGCCGGGCGTGCGGCCCAGCATCTCTTTCGCGTCGCGGCCCACCGCTTCGACGGCGTTGGTAATTTTGTTGATGGCGACGATGGAAGGCTCTGAGACGACGATGCCGCGTCCCTTCGCGTAAACCAGCGTGTTTGCGGTCCCTAAGTCAATCGCCAGATCGCTTGAGAACAGACTAAAAATAGATTTGAAGGCCATTTAGTTCCTATTTACATCTTTCGAGATTGAATAACGCCGGGAGGGGTGAGCAGTCTGAAGCGTTCGTCCCTTCTCTTTAAGAGGGGAGACACAAAGGCCGGGTTGGTAACAACTCACCTGACAACAGCGAACTTCTTAAGATACACGAAGAGTCGTCAGTACGCTATCGTGAATTTGCATTTTTGAGGCTGAAATGCCCGCTATTTCAAAAAATTTCCTCAACTAGCGGAAGATTAGTCACAGAGGCACCGCAGACTCAGAGATAAGAAAGGATGAATTAGGAACGATGAACGATGAATTACAAACAGAAATCTTTTCATTCATCATTCCGCGTTCCTCCTTCATCATTTCCTCTGTGTCTCTGTGGCTAATTTTTTCCTTCAACTGTCTCGGCTGAGAAACGCACGCAGTTTTTGCGCGCGGCCTTTGCTTCGTACATGGCTGTGTCGGCGCAGGCGATGAGTTGCTGCGGGGAGGCAGCATGTCTGGGGAAGGCTGCGACGCCGAAGCTCGCAGTCAAGTGCAGGCGCAGGCGACGCCCGCCCGTAAACTCCTGCTCCGCAATCTTCTCGCGCATACGCTCTGCGACCACTGCCGCCTGCTCGATTGTGGTTTCGGGAAGCACAATCACAAACTCGTCGCCGCCGTAGCGCGCAACCATGTCCGTGTCGCGTATGGATTGCAGAATCACGGCAGCTACTTCGACCAGCGCGTGCGAGCCGACGAGGTGGCCGTGCATGTCGTTGATACTTTTGAAATCGTCGAGGTCCAGAAAGAGCGCGGCGACGCTTGAGCTGTAGCGGCGCGCACGCTTGATTTCGTTGACAAGGAATTGCCGCAGGTAACGCCCGTTGTGAAGCTTGGTCAGATCGTCAATGAGAGACAGCCGCTCCGCCTCTGCGATGCGCACAGAGTTTGCCAGCGCACACGCCACAGGCACAGCCAACGCACCGAGCAGTTCAGTCTCCGATCTTGAAAACGTGCGCGCGCCTTCGCCTTCGCGCACGGCTTCAAGCACGCCGATGATTCTCTCGCCGCTCACGAGCGGCAGGGCCAACACGCACAGCGCTTCTTCTCTCCTCCTGACAATCTCAAGACGCGCAGCAGCCTTGCGCGCGCTCGCAGTCTCTTTGACCTTTGCATCGGCTGTCTCGCCTATCAACGCTGCGCGCAGACTCTCTTGCCCGTTCTCTTCGTTCTGCGATCTGTGCGAGGCGAGGAGTTCAAGGCTCGGAGCTTTGACTCCGCGAACTTCCGAAGTCAGATAAATGGTCCAGCGATTTGCGCGCACAAGCGTTGAGAGACCGTCGAGCGCAGTCTGCGCCGCGCCCTTCTGGTTGCCGACGAAATGAAGCATCGCCACCACGTCAAAAGCCGCGCGCAAATCTTTCGCCTTGAGCCTGTGTGGGAGAAGCGGCGCGCGCTTTTCCGGCACATCTTCGAGACTCTTAGGCAGACGCAGCTCGCCTGTCATGCCGCGCTCTTCAAGCTCGCGCAGGAGCGCAGGCAGTTGCGCGGGTTGATCTGCGACGGCGCGAAATCCCATGCGTTCAAGCGTTGCGCGATCAAGCGTCTTTTGCTCAAAAGCTCCGTGACCGTTCGTCTGTGAACGATGGCAGGCGACGAGCGGCGTGTTGGGCCAGAGGGACGCAGCCTGCTCGACCGCCGCGCGAAGCTCGCTCACATCTTCGCCAGCCGCGACTTCATACAGCACCGCGAAAGGCAGCAACGCACTCTCATCTTTTTTCAAAGCCTCAACGCACGCCGTGACGCTCGCGCTCACTCCGGCCTGACGCAAAGCTTCAAGCAGAGCGGGCGCGCTCCTTTCGTGCGAATCGGCAATGAGAATGACGTGCTTCATAAAAGTCAGGAGTCAAGAGTCTGGAGTCAGGAGTCAGAAGATAAAAAGCTTTTGGCCTTTGACTTTAGACTCCAGACTTCAGACTTCAGACTGTTATTTCGTTCCCGATAGTGGGACTTTGTATTGGTCGCGGTTGCCTTGTTGGTCCTGGGCTTCGGCAACGACTTCGCGCGCTCCTTCGGGCGCGGTGATTTGCAGTTGGAATGTTCCATCTCCGTTGACGTTCGTTTCGCGGCCTGCGATGCGTATGCTTGTGCCGGGCTGCGCACGCCCGCGTATGAGGTAGATTTGCCCGCCGACGAGCACGGCCTGCCAGTCTGTCACCGAGACGCGCTCGCCCGTTCCCTTGGGCACAATGGCAAACTTGCGCGGCTCGCTCCAATCGCTGGTCTGACCGGAAGTGGCTGTGGCTCTCACGCGCCAGAAATAGACTCCGGGCCGCAGGTCGCTTGCCTTCAACTCGGTCGCCGCGAGTTGGTCGCGCTCGATAACTTTGCCGTCCGCGACGAAGAAGGGTGAGGTCGCAACTTCGACACGGTAGAAAGAGACGTTGCCAGACGCGGGACGCTGCCAGTGTAGCGTGACGCTCGCAGAGCCGTTCTCGCTGACAGAAACTTTATCAAGATCGCGCGGCTCTACGGGCGCAGGAATCGCCAGCAAACGGTCGCGGCTGCCAATCGAGCCGGAAGGATTCACAGCAACATATTCGCCGCCCGCCACGGCAGTCTTCTCGCCGTTGTTCGTCGTCGTCTCAATCTTACCCTGCTCGACGCGAATCTCTTCCGTGTTGTCAGGATTGACGCCGAAGGTCGCGCCCGTCTGCGGCGCAAGCTTGTTCTGCGTCTGCCGCGTCTCGACGACGTTGCTCGTGCCTTCGGGCTGATCTTCCGTGTGGACGTTAATCTGTCCGGTGGCGACGACGACTCTCACGTTGGTTTTCTTGCCCTCTTCCGCGCTGGTGTTGTCGCGGATGATGAGCGTGCTGTTGGGACGCACGAGGACTGTCGAGCCGTCAATCATCTGGATGCGTGCGCGCCCGTCTGCGCCCGTCTGCACGGTGTCGCCCGGGTCTAACGGAACCTGACTGCTGGCCGCCACGTTCTCGCGCGTTGAGGCACGAAGCACTCTCACGTCGCCTTCAAACGAGATGAAGCGCGCGCCCGATGTCATGTTGGATTTAATGCCGACGTTGCGAAGCGGGTTGCCGTACTTCCAGACGTAGAGACCTGCGCCCGCCGCCATCCCGCAGAGCGCAAGGACGCCGATCAGAATATAGATGGCCCGTTTCTGAACGACCCACCATTCAAAGTCGAGGCTACGCCGCTTTGTCTTTGTCATAACATGGAACAGTGAACGGAAAACCTGAGTGGGGCAAAAGCTAACTGGGCGGTCTGCTCTTGGGAAGGGCCTTTATCCCGCACGATAAAGGTACGAATGCCCGAGTGCTTGTCAGCAGGGCCGAGTGTGGCTCCTGCTACATCTAAAAATTTAACACAGGCGCGGGAAAGAAGGCAAAAAAAAATTTAGATTGAGAGGGTGGAAAATAGAAGAGAACGCCCGCAAGCTTTCGCAGGCTCGACGGGCGTTCATCCTTCAAGCGCTAACAGGTGAGATGGCCGGGCGAGTTACTGCGGCTGTTGCAGGAACACGTCCCAAGCCCATCGCCCGACGTGAGAATGCTTCGCATCATCTACCTTCGCTCGATAACGAAACTGATTGCCGTACTCGTCTGTCCGTTTTGATTCCTTATACTTGAGCGAGATTGATTCCACACTTAGCTCTGGCAAGGTGTGCAGCTCATAGCTTTCAGAGGTGCCATTGTGATTTGTGTCCTGCCATAGTCGCAGGGAGGTGAAGATGGCATCTCTGTGGTCAATTATTCCGTCTCCATTGCCACCCTGCGCGGCCTTGTCGTATTCAGCCAGTGCCAGGAAGCCATTACGCGACACGCCTTGCGGCGGAGTGGGTTGAGGTGTGGCATTGCCGAAGAGTTCCGCTCCATTATCTATTGTGCCGTTGCCGTTTCTATCTAAGACTAACCATGCGTCATCACTTCCTGCGGCAGTCCATGAGAGTCTCCCTCTGACACTATCTCCGTTGAAGTCAAAATCAACTCCGCCTTGAGCATCTGTCAAATCAAAGCCGTTGCCAAGAGTATCAATGAGGATTGGACTGAAATCGCAGCAGGGTCTGACCTCTGGTCTGTATGTCGCGGAATGAGCGGCCAATCTGCTACGGCGTGAAGAGGTAGTTGGTTTGAGTTGTCCGAAGCCGTTGCAATTATCACCGCCAAAGCACTCACTGCCTCCTCCGCCTCCGCCGCCTGGTGGCGGTGTTGGTGTGGGCGTAGGGGTCGGGCAATTAACATTAAAAATGGCGACAGCAACATTAAGTTCAGTAGCCCCGCAGGCAGGTTCACAAGACACATCTCTTATGTCTTGTGCAAATCTGCCATTCTTACTTGGATCAACTTGACTTGTACTAACTGAACCACAGCCAGCACTACAAGCAACTGTGTCGGTAAATGCAACGGCAAAACATCCTGGTGGATAGGGATTTTGAGCGTAAGCTTTTCTTGTAAACTCGTAATGATTAGCTCTTGAAAGCCAGCCTAAAGTTAGGCCCAACAGAAGCATAATTGTGAGAGTTATTAATCTTTTCATGACTCTTTAGTCCTTAGAGGAGGTAAGGTTGTGCAGTAGGCTTATTGATTCGCAATGGGGATAAGCCGATGAGGATTGTTAGGATCGCTTCGCATCCATGAGCCATTACTCCATATTGCTCCACCTTCAAAAGCTATAGTAGTAATACGGATGCTCGCCTTATGGATGCTTGAGATTGAATGTCTTCTCTCGATAAAGTTTTTGAGGTCAGCAAATTTTTTATCGTCTAATGAAATGCTTGCCATTTCATCCGGCAATAAGCGTTGAGCACTGGCCGATATTATCGGCGAAAGAGGATTTTGACCAAACGAAACAGGGAAACTCATTATATTTCCCGTAGCTTTCGTTTCAGGGAAATCAAGATACATACCTACATATACAACCGGTTTATTTGATATGTTTTTTATTTTGAGAGCTAGACCATTTAACCAATCCTCATTGTCATCGAACTTTTCATCTAATTTGATATTTTTTCCCTTAACCTTGATACCAAGAACTTCGACAGGTAGATCAGGAGGGTTTACATGCGCCACAAGGCGGGTCTGCCCATCCTGTTGCGGCTTAGCACTGAGCCATGTGGAAGATAATAATCCAATTCCTGCAACTGCTAAACAGAGAATGAAAAATCCCGTAAGACTCTTTTTTTCAGTTTTACCCATAGAGTTCATCTTTGATTCTCCCTTGAGATGAGTAGATTGTTAGACGGAACAAGAACAAGTCTCTTTGAGGAGTCGAGACTTAATATCGAATTTAGAGTTTGTCAATCCCACTTTGGGTGCGCTCTTGAATCCTCAGTAATTCCTGCCGCAGATTGTCTGCGTTAATTCCTTGAGGCCCTTGTTTGCTTTCAAATCGCCGGAGGGCTTGAATCACATCCTCCTTGCCATTATTCAGCCCGTTCCTGATTTCCAGTGAGTCTTCATCAGATGAGGCAGGCAGCGATGCTACTTGAGTTTTCAAGTTTTTTAATGCTGCCATTAATTTAGCATCAGGTAAGCTGAGGATGTTATGTAGCAGGGGGAGAATACGGGTGAGTTGCGCTTTTTCTGCTGACCGTCTTTTCTTTGTAGCAGTGATGGCGTCTGGATCACCATCACCTGTTTTATCATCAAAGATGACAGACAGAATCTTCGTCTCCGCATCAGGTGAGGTAGAGGGAACGTTAGCCGTATATAGATCGCCGGGAGCAATCACGTTGCCGGAATATACAAAATCTTCTTCAACCTTAACTTCGCCTACCGATATTGTGTAGGCAGCGATCCCCTTAGCACTGACATTCCTGAGTAACAATGCTGTGCTATTGCTATTCCTCTCGGCTCTAATAAGTTGTAACGATTGGGTTCTGTTGACTACTTGTGAGGCGATGTTTTGCGGCTGACGAGATTTCGCCCCGGAAGACCACATAACTGCTCCTAAAACAGTCGCGAGGGCAAGGATTAAAGCAAAAGTGGTGAGATGCAGTCTTTGGAATATAGTTTTGAGTTTACTCATTGAAGCCTCCAAATGGTGAGTGGGTGAGAGCTTTGGTAGAGGCTAGTTGCTGAGACATCGCCTGATGCTGGCAGAGGAGCCTGTGAGCAAGACGATATATACCTTGTTTCTTTTAAAGCTGTCAAGATTTTTCTCGAAACGGATTACTCACGTAGAGCACCGGACTTTCCGGCTTAGCGCCGCTCGATTGTCTCAGGCGTTTCTCTTGATTCTTCGTTCTCGACATTCTCAAACGGCGGATTGAAATCCGGCTCCATCTCAACGTCAATATCCCTTTCAGCTTTCTTCGGCCAGATGAGCGAGAGGGCGACCGAGCCTAAGAGGATGACGGCGACGAGGACGAGCGAGCCGAGCGTGAGCATCTGCTTGTTTGTGACCTTGAGCAGAAACTCTTCTGTCACCATCTTGACGCCGATTAGCGAGAGCACGATGGCGAGGCCCGTCTTGAGGTAGTGAAACTTTTCGACGACGCCTGCGAGCAGGAAATAGAAGGAGCGCAGGCCGAGAATGGCGAAGACGTTTGAGGTATAGACGATGAAGCGGTCAGTCGTGACGCCAAAGATGGCAGGTATCGAATCAACTGCGAAGACCAAATCCGTGACTTCGACAATGACGAGCACTAACAGGAGCAGCGTTCCCGTCAAACGCCCGTCAATGCGTGTGAAGAAGTTTTTGCCCTCGTAGTGGCGCGTAATCGGAATATATCTGGTGACGAGCCGCACGAGAGGGTTCTGTTCCGGCTCAAGCTCCGTCTCCTCTTCCCAGAACATCCTGAAGCCCGTGTAGATGAGAAACGCGCCGAAGATGTAGATGATCCAGTGAAAACGGTCAATCAGCGCAATCCCCATGAAGATCATCGTGATGCGCATCACGAGCGCGCCGAGCACGCCCCAGTAGAGCACGCGGTGTTGATACTTCGCGGGAACTCTGAAGTAAGAGAAGATGAGCAGGAAGACGAAGAGGTTATCCACCGAAAGCGACAGCTCGATGACATAACCCGTCAGGAACTCAAGCCCCTTCTGGTGGCCCAGTTTCCAGAAGACGAGGACGGAGAAAGCGAGCGCGAGCGCGACCCAGACGCCGCTCCAGATCGTAGCCTCTTTGTAGCTGACTGAATGAGCTTTGCGGTTAAAAAGGCCGAGGTCAATGCTGAGCATCAGCAGAATAAATGCCGCAAAGCCCATCCATGCCCAGATTGAAGAATCTAAACCCATCATGTTCGCGCTGCTGTTTTCTCAAACTAACATAGCATCCGCACATGCAAGCAATCAACCACATGGAGAAATGATGAACGAAAAGCTGTCCGTAGCCCGTTGTCAGTGGTCCGTTGTCAAAACAGAAGAACAACGGACGACGGACTACGGACAAAGAACAGCTCTTGATTCATCGTTCATCACTTCGCGTGCGCGGTTGCGGCTTCGCGCATCTCTCCGCTACAATTTGTCGTTTGCAGGGAGTGGTCAGCCGCGAGCTATCAGCGTTGAACTTTTACCAGCCAACCCGCATCGAACTCTAGCGCCTATCAAATTTTTACTTTTAGAAGGATTAGTAATGCTCAAACAGTTAAGCAAACTTGAACGGACTCGTAATATTGTCATCATCGGATTTGCCGTCCTGATGGCCGTCAGTCTCGTCATCTTCTACGCGCCGGGACGCAATAGCGCGAACGGCTCGCCCGCCGCCAGTAATGAAGTGCTCGCCAAAGTCAACGGCGAAGAGATTACTGTCGGCGATCTGCAACAACTGAAAGACAACTACATGCAGATGTTCGGCGGCCAGATTAATCTCGCTCAGCTTGGCGGCGACCAACGCTTCCTCGACGGCCTGATCCGCGACCGCATCATCTCGCAGGAAGCGGTGCGTCTCGGCCTTTCAGCTTCGGATGCGGAAGTGGCTGCAAAGATTCGCGGGCAATTCAAAGACGCTTCGGGCAAGGTGGACGTTGAGCGTTATAAAGAGCGCGTGCAGGCGCGCTATGGAGACGTGACGCGCTTTGAGAAGCAGATGCGCGACACCATCGCGCAGGAAAAGTTGAATGCCTTTATCACTGCGGGCGTGAGCGTCTCGCCTGAAGAGGTGCAGGAAGATTACGTGCGCCAGAACACTTCGTTTGATCTGGTCTATGTGCCTGTGGCTGCCGATAAGCTGGCGCAGAAGATTCAGGTTTCGGATGCGGACCTGCACGCCTACTACGACCAGCACAAGACAGACTATCGCATCCTTGAAGCCCAGAAAAAAATTCGCTATCTATACATCGAGCAGGCCAAAGTCGGAGAGAAGCTTCAGATTCCAGACACAGAGCTGCGCGCAGAGTATGACAGGCTGACGCCGGAACAGAAGCAGGGCGGCACAAAGGTCCAGCAGATTATCCTCAAAGTTGCGCGCCCCGATCTTGATGAATCCGTTAAGAACAAAGCTTACGATCTGGTGAAGAAGGCGCGCGACGGAGAGAACGGCCTCGCTTCGGAAAAGAATTTTGCGGAGCTTGCGAAAGGAAATTCCGAAGACCCTGCGACAGCGCAGAACGGCGGCTGGTTGAGCGGCGTCGTCAAGAAGAATCCGAACAAGCCCGACGACCCTTATCAGAAGGCGCTGGAAATTCAGGAAAGCACGGTGCTCGATCCGGTCAA
Source organism: Pyrinomonadaceae bacterium (assembly GCA_049593215.1). GTDB lineage: Bacteria > Acidobacteriota > Blastocatellia > Pyrinomonadales > Pyrinomonadaceae > JBAWGU01. The sequence goes on along the minus strand of JBAWGU010000157.1, from coordinate 915 downwards.
GTACGGCAACGCCTACTACGTTCTACGCAAAGGCGAACCCGTGGCGAAAACTTTTGAAGAGGCTAAGCCCGAATTGCTCGTCTCTCTGCGCAACCGCAAAGCTTACAGCGTGGCCGCGCAGTTGGCCCAGAAAGCGCACGACGCGGTGAAAGAGAGTAAGGGAGATTTCCAGAAAGCAGCCCAGCAGGTTGCTGCCGAAGCAAACATGAAGCCCGCAGAGATGATTAAAGAGACTGCTTACGTCACACCCGGCGAAGACGTGAAGGACATCGGCAGCTCTCCGCAATTTGAAGAGGCTATCGCGCCGCTCAATAATCCAAACGACATAGGCGAGCGCACGCCCATCAAAGGCGGCTTTGCCATCCCGATGCTCGTTGATAAAAAAGAGCCGCGCGTTCCTGACTACGATGAAGTCAAAGGCAAGGTCGAGCAGGCCATCAAGATTGAGCGCGCCAAATCTCAACTCGAAGCGAAAGCGAAAGAGCTGGCAGGCAGCGCAAGCGGCGCAGGCGACCTCAAAGCCGCCGCCGAAAAACTCGGACTCGAAGCCAGGACCGCAGACGCTTACAAACTCAGCACACCGCTTGGCGAAGCTGGCACAAGCCCCGCCGCAGACGATGCGATTTTTGCTTTGAAGCAGGGCGAAGTCTCTAAGACGCCCATCAAGATTGGCGACAACTGGGTTGTTGTCGGCGCAACGAAACGCACCGAAGCGGACCTCGCGGAATTTGCCAAGCAACGCGATGAGATGACGAAGACCGCAATCTCATCACGTCGTACACAGGTCTTCAACGACTACATCGCAGCCGTGCAGGCGCGTCTGCAACGCGAAGGCAAGATCAAAATCTACAAAGACGTGTTCGACAGTCTCGCGGATGAAGATGTTCCGACCGCAGCGCCTCCGCCGCGTATGCC
>JBAWGU010000156.1:0-8966 GCA_049593215.1 Pyrinomonadaceae bacterium | reverse complement strand
GAGCAGGCGCGCAGAGTTTACGCAGAGAGATTGAATGCTTAACTCTCTGCGCCATCTCTGCGCGTGTCTCCGCGCCTCTGCGGTGAGCTTCCGGCCCACCCTCTACTCAATTTCAAATTGAACCGCTACTCGCAAACGCGATAGTTAGTGGATGATTAGCTATCATCAATTTCTCAAGGAGGCTTTCAATGTCTGACAAAATCAAATGCGCGCGTTGTGGAGAGAAGCGCGAGCCGATTGGGTACGCGCCGATTCCGACGGAGTTGGGCCAGAAAATCGGAGCGGAAGTCTGCCAGCCGTGCTGGGCCGCCTGGCTACAGAAACAGAATCAACTGATCAACCACTTCGGCATAGACCTGTCGAACCCGGACTCGCACCAGTTTCTCTTCGACCAGATGAAAATCTTCTTCTACAACGAAGGCGTTGACCTCACGCAGATAGACACCTCGCAGGAAGGCACAGTCAAATGGTGAAAAAAGTTAAAAGGTTAAAAGGGGAAAGGGAATAATGAGGATGAGAAATAAGCTGTCTTTACTTGTTGGCGCAATCGCTTTGACGCTCTCAGCCGCGAGCCTGTCGCTCGGACAGGACATAAAGATTACGTCGCGCATGAGCATGAACGGCCAGACCATGAGCGAGAGCACCACCTATATCAAGGGCACGCGCAAGCGCACGGAAAGCAAGATGGCGATGCAGCAAGGGATGGATGCAAGCGTCGCGGCGATGATGCCCAGCGTCGCCACAGTCTATCAATGCGACCGCAGGCGTATGCTACAGATTAATGACAAGGCTAGGAAGTACACCATCACGATGCTTGAGGACGTGAGCGCGTCTTCTGTCACTAGCAATGCGGCGGATATGTCTTCGTCCGGTCCGGCTGATACAAGGCAGGGCGGACTCGTGACTTACACCATGAGCATCGTTGACACAGGCCAGCGTCAGGAGATGTTCGGCTTCAAAGCGCGTTATCTGAAAATCTCCGCCACGGTTGACCCGTCGCCGGGCGCGTGTGCGCCGAAGTCGCACTTTGAACAGGAAGGCTGGTTCATAGATTTTCAAGCGGACCTCTCATGCTCTACGAACAGCGTGGCGGAAGTCGGCAATCGTCGCCCACTCCGTCAGGGTTGTCAGGACAGATACCGCTACAGGTACACGGGCGGCGGCAAGATGGGTTATCCGCTCTCCGTCACGACAACTTACTACGACGAGCAGGGCAAGCCCATGACGATGAAGCAGGAGGTCGTTGACCTACAGAGGACGCCGCAAGACCCCGCGCTCTTCGACGTGCCGACGGGATACACGCAGGCCAGCAGCGCGCAGGAACTCTATGCCGTCAACCAGAGCGAGATGATGGCGGCAATGAACAACCGCCGCGACCGCAACAACGATACAGGCAGCACAAGCTCAAACGGCGCGACGGATGCGAAGAGGCCGGGAGTGCTTCGCGTTGGCGTCGTGGCAATCAACAACAAGACAGACCGCAGCGTCTCTCTGGATTCCCTGCGCGGACAGTTGATTGGCTCGCTCAACGGCTCTAACCTCGATGCCGTTGCGCTCAATGCGACTTCTCCTTCAGACATCGAAGCGGAAGCCAGACAGAAGCAATGCGACTTCATACTCTACACGGACATCGCAGCCCTCAAGCAGGCATCCGCCGGAAAGAAGATTGGCGGCATGTTTGGACGCGCGACGGGCGTAGGCAGTGGCGGGATAGACAAGACGGAAGCGCGCATTGATTACAGATTGATTCCCGTCGGCGGCTCTTCGCCACAGATTCAATCTTCCGCTACGGCCAAAGAAGAGGGCGATGAACAGAGCGCATCCACAGCCATCCAGCAGGAAGCGCAAAACATCAGGTCAAAGATAAAGAAGTAAGACAGCTTCACGAAGGCAAAATTAAAAAGGCAAAAGGCAAAAGTGCGGGGAAACCGATTTTTAAATAAAAGCTGGCTTCCCCTGACTTTTGCCTTTTACCTTTTGCCTTTTTACTTCTTTAGCTTGCCTTCTTCCGGCTCGCCGCCCTCGTCTTTTGCTACACCTGTTTTCTCTTCTCTCATCTCGCGCGTCAGGAAAAAGTTGAGCGCGGTGCGGATCACGGCGATGGCTCCGAGTTTGCCTATCTGATCCCAGCTTGGAGCAATCGCGGTTGAGAGTATGTCTGCGCCGAGTTGGAATTCGAGCGCGAGCGCAAGGTAGCGCGCCAGCGTTAATCTGATCGTGTTGTAGCTTTCGACCTGCGGCGGAACGAGCGCACGCGCGAATTGATATGCGGCGGTGAGCACGCCCAGACCGATAATGAATGCGCCTGTCATTTCGACGAAGAGGCGTAACCACTGCACGACGTTAAAGACAGTATTCTCAGCCGCGCCCGCGCTCGGTCCTTCAATAATTCCGCGCGCGTTCTCTTGAATGAAAGAGATAGCAAGTGATGTGAAGAGGGCCACAGTATTCTCCGCTCTAACCTTTGCGCTCGCTTGCGCGTTTTTAAGTTCTGCCAGATTGTCTTTTGCTATTTCTCAATCATCATAAGAGAACTCTTCAAGCGGTTCAACGTTCTTCCGTCTTTCAACGGAGGATTTGGTTTCGCATTCGAGGGTAGAGAATTGTATAATGCTCTTCAGCATACAGACCCATTTAGATCAAACAAGATATTGAATCATTCCCCGCTTGAGGAGGATTACAAAACCGCATGGCTACCGAACTCAAACGCTCCGCAGACACTAACCTGAGCACCATCGAAGAGATGCTCGGCGCAGACGCGCGCACGCTTCTCGACCACACTGCAAGCGGCATCCCGAAAGATCAGATACAAGCGCCCGGCCCTGACTTCATTGATCGCGTCTGGTCGCACAGTGACCGCAACCCGCGCGTCCTGCGCTCGCTGCAAACGCTCTTCGATACGGGGCGGCTCGCCCGCACAGGCTATCTCTCAATCCTGCCTGTGGATCAGGGCATAGAGCATTCCGCCGGAGCTTCGTTTGCGCCCAACCCGCAGTATTTCGATCCCGAAAATATTGTGAAGCTCGCCATCGAAGGCGGCTGCAACGCCGTCGCGTCAACCTTCGGCGTGCTCGGCCTGACGGCGCGCAAGTACGCGCACAGGATTCCTTTCATCGTTAAGGTCAATCACAACGAACTCCTGACCTATCCGAACAAGTTCGATCAGGTTCTCTTTGGAACTGTTGACGAAGCTTACGACATGGGCGCGGTCGGCATCGGCGCAACCATCTACTTCGGCTCGGAAGAATCCACGCGCCAGATCACGGAAATAAGCGAAGCCTTCGCCTACGCGCACGAGCTTGGCCTTGCGACAATCCTCTGGTGCTACATACGCAACGCTGCGTTTAAGACCAAGCAGGGCGACATGCACGCCTCTGCGGATTTGACGGGACAGGCCAACCACCTCGGCGTCACCATTCAGGCAGACATCATCAAGCAGAAACTGCCTGAGCGTAACGGCGGCTACAACGCGCTCAACACAGACGGCGTGACCTACGGCAAGACGAGCAAACTGGTCTACGAGAAACTGACCACAGACAATCCCGTTGACCTCGTGCGCTATCAGGTCGCCAACTGCTACATGGGACGCTGCGGCCTCATCAACAGTGGCGGCGAATCGAAAGGCGCAAGCGACATGGCCGAAGCCGTCCGCACCGCCGTCATCAACAAACGCGGCGGCGGCATGGGCCTCATCTCAGGCCGCAAAGCCTTCCAACGCCCGATGAACGAAGGCGTCAAAATCCTGAATGCCATTCAGGATGTCTACCTGACGGACGAAATCACTGTGGCTTGAGCGTGCGCCACGATGATTAAAGCGGTATTCAGAATTTCCGGCGTATGCTAATAAAAGATGCGCCGGAAATCTTATTTCTGATTGAGCATCTACACTACGGTTAAGCGGAGTGCCTATGAATATCAAAGTAATAGTTGAGCGTGGCGAAGACGGGTATTTTGTAGCTCACGTCCCATCCCTCAAAGGCTGCTGGTCGCAAGGTAAAACCAGAGAAGAAGCACTCCAGAATATCCGCGAAGCAATAGACCTGTATTTAGAATCCGAGCCTGCCGAGTTAGAAGAAGATCAAGAAATCGTTGAGCTGGTAGTATGAAACTGCCTCTGCTATCGGGCAAGCAAATCTTAGCGGCATTGATGCGCTTGGGCTTTGCTGAAGTTCATCGAAAAGGCAGCCACGTGAAAATGAAACATGCTGACGGAAGACTAATTGTTTTTCCGTTTCACGATGAAGTTGACCGCTACACTCTGAAGGGCGCACTCCGCGACGCAGACATTGAGATAAAAGATTTCCTCAAAGAAGTTAAATGAATTCTATTTTGAAATAGTCTGGTGAAAATATGACAAAGCCCATGCCTGCGATTTTCTTCGGGCACGGCAATCCGTTGAATGCTTTGCTCAGCAATGAATATACGAAAGGCTGGGCTGCCATCGGAGCGGGAGTCCCGAAGCCTAAAGCGATACTCTGTGTGTCTGCTCACTGGTATCTTCCGGGCACAATGGTGACGGCTAGCTCTAGGCCGCGAACGATTCACGATTTCGGTGGCTTTCCGAGAGAGTTGTATGAGGTCCAGTATCCTGCTCCGGGTGACGAGGAGCTTGCGCGGCGCGTGCGGAGTCTGCTTGCGCCGGTTCCGGTCGGGCTTGATGAGCGTTGGGGGCTGGATCATGGAACGTGGTCTGTGCTCTGTCACGTCTTTCCTGATGCTGGTGTTCCTGTGGTCCAACTGAGCATAGACGAGACGCAGCCTGCGGAGTTTCATTACGAGTTGGGGAAGCGGCTCGCGCCTTTGCGTGATGAGGGAGTTTTGATTATAGGGAGCGGCAACCTTGTGCATAACCTGCACGCTTATGCGTGGGGACGCCACGCGGTGGAGCCTCTGGACTGGGCTGTGCGCTTTGAAGGGCTGGCGCGTGAGATGTTGCTCAAAGGAGACGACGGCCCGCTCGTCGCTTACGAGACTTTAGGCCGCGACGCGCAGCTTTCCGCTCCAACGCCGGACCACTACCTGCCACTGCTCTACGTCATCGCTCTCAGAAGAGAAGATGAGCAGGTCAGTTTTCCCGTAGAAGGTTTCGACGGCGGCTCAATCTCTATGCTCACGATACGAATTGGCTAGGGCCGCTCAATAATCCATCCGGCAGGCTTGAAGCGCAGAGGCGCGTCGCGCGCGCACGCTTTCCGCCTTGATAACAAATCACCCTTCAAGAGCGTCTTACCATCTAAGCCGTAATTTAATTCAAGAGGAGATTCGTAAAGTGAAAAGAGAAACGATGGCGCGCGCCTGTGCGCTCTTCTTTGTAACGCTGCTGGCTTCCGTTCAATTAGCGGCTCAGACTAAAGGGCTGCCAGCCGATAAGGTGAAGAAGGTTGAAGCCTTAATCTCTGCCGAGATGGTAAAGCAGAAGATACCGGGCCTCTCCGTAGCAATCGTCACTGATAATCAACTCACATGGTCCAACGGTTACGGGATGGCTGATGTTGAGAACTCCGTTCCGGCTAACGCGGCGACCGTCTATCGTCTCGCTTCAATCTCGAAACCCATCACGGCAACGGCGGCGATGCAGTTGGTTGAGAGAGGCAAGATTGATCTGGACGCGCCCGTGCAAAAGTATTGCGCCGCTTTCCCTGAAAAGCCTCAAATGATAACGACGCGCCAACTGCTTTCTCACCAGAGTGGGATTCGCCACTATAAAAGTTACGAAGAGTTTAATAGCACGCGCCATTATAACAACATTAATGACGCGCTCGATATTTTCAAGAACGACCCGCTCTTGCAGGAGCCGGGAACGAAGTACACTTATACGACTTTCGGCTACGTCTTGCTGGGCTGCGTGATAGAGGGAGCTTCAGGCGTGCCTTACGTGGATTACGTGCGCGAAAATATTTTGAAGCCTGCGGGGATGATGGGGATGCGTGTGGACGAGGTGGCGGCGATCATTCCTCATCGCGCGCGTGGCTACGGCAAAACGAAAGCGGGCGAGCTTCGTAACGCAGAACTTTTTGATAACAGCAACAAGATTCCGGGAGGCGGCTGGACTTCGACCGTAGATGATTTAGCGAAGTTTGCGATTGCCGCGCAAACGAATGCGCTGGTCAAGCGAGAGACTCTGGACCAGATGCTCACGCGCCAGAAGACTTCCGACGGGAAAGAGACGCGCTACGGAATGGGCTGGTCTATTGGCGAGCGCAACGGACAGAAAGAGGTCTGGCACGGCGGCGCGCAGCAGGGTCTCAGCACAACTCTTTACATCATGCCGGGCAAGCGTCTCGCCGTAGCGATTATGATCAACATGGAGCTTTTAGACGAATTCGAGCTGGCGCGGCAAATCGCAGACGTTGTGCTTCAGTAATCCGGCACCGGAAAAAGCTTTTCAATCTTATTAGATTAACGCAAGGTCATTGCAAGATTACTGCAACCACTTGGGCTGCTCCGACCTGTACACTCCGTGCATCATCTAATTCTCCTTGTGAGAAGTGAGTTAGTAGACCGAAAGGAAAGACGCCGGGCTTTGGGGGAAGTCCGGCGTCTTTCTTTTTGTCTGGGAGCGCAGGCATCTTGCCTGCAAAGCGTGTCTTTGCACGCTCACGCGAGTTTCGCGTTCCTTCAATCTTGAAATTATCTTTTCCTCTGTTCGCGCCTTCGTCGCTCATAGCAGGCAGGGGTGACTGCGCTCCCGGCAAATTTTGATGTGCCTCCGCCGTGAATCTTGGTATGATGTGCGCGCCCACTAACCCTTTAAGGCTTCAAGCGAGCGAGCGTCTTGCGAACGGAACAGGCACAAAACTCTGACAGCGAGATTCTGCATCAGGTCGCGCGCGGCGATGAGCAGGCTTTGGCTGCGCTCTATGATCGCTACAAGTCCATCCTTTTCGGTCTCATCCTGCGTATATTACATAGCCGCGAAGAGGCGGAAGACGTTTTGCAGGAAGTTTTCCTGCAAGTCTGGAAGCGCGCGGCGGATTTTGACGAAGCGCGTGGACGCGCCTTTACGTGGCTGGTGACGCTGGCGCGCAGCCGCTCGATTGATCGCCTGCGCTCGCTGAGTGCTCGCGAGCGCACCACGGAAGAAGCAACGCGCGACGTGGCGGATACCATCTCGGATGCGGCGGCGGATGCAATTAAATCTGAACAGAGCGAGATTGTGCGCGGCGCGCTCGCTGAGCTTCCTGAAGAGCAGAGGCGCACGCTCCTGCTCGCCTATTTTGAAGGTCTCACGCAGTCTGAGATTGCTGCGCGCCTCGGTGCGCCGCTCGGCACAGTCAAGACGCGTATGCGCTCAGGCATGATTCGCTTGCGAGAGTTGCTGGGCGATAAGATAGAGAGTTTGCGTTAGCAATTTTTGGTGAAGGCTTCGTAATAACTGTTGGCTGGCGGGAAATAGATTTTGAGCGGACACGAAGAGTACAAAGAGATGCTTGAGGCGAACGCGCTCGGCGCGCTCGATGAAGCGGAAGCTCGCTCTCTCGCAAAGCATCTGGCAACGTGTGAAGAGTGTCGCGCGGAAGCGGAAGAGTGGAGCGGCGTGGCCTCCGCGCTTGCCTACACCTCCGCCCCCGTTGAACCGAGCGTAGAACTTCGCGCTCGCCTGCTCGACAGAGTTCGCTCTGAAGCGCAACCGGCAGTTACAAACGATTCAAACCTGAATGTTCGCAGCGAATCAAACTTGAATGTCCGCAGCGAAAACTCTTCTTCAAAAGTTCTGCCGTTTGCGCCGCCCGCGCCGCGCGTTCGGAGCGGATTTAATAGCTGGGGAGCGATTGCGGCTTCCATCATCATTGCGGCGTTAATCATTTCGCTTCTCTATCTCTTGAACAGCAATCGCGCCTTGCAAGCGGAGATTGCGCAACTCAAAGGCCAGCCGCGCGAGACGGAGGAGCAAGCCGAGTATGATCGCTTAGCGCGTGCGCTGCTCACGACGCCGGACGCGCGCATGGTTTCGCTCTCCGGCACGCCTGCGGCTCCGCGCGCCCTTGCCCACATCGTTTACAACATGAAGACAGGCGAGGCGATGCTGTATGCGAACGGGTTGCCGCCCGCGCCTACAGGCAAGGCTTATCAACTCTGGTTCATCAAGGACGGCAAGCCCATGCCCGGCAAAGTCTTCAACCCGGACGCCAAAGGCACCGCAGAGATGAAAGACCAGATGCCTGTCGAAGCGCGCAACTCAAATCTCTTCGCCGTCACGCTCGAACCGCAGCAAGGCGTCACAGCCCCGACGGGCGACAAATATCTTCTCGGCCCAGCATAAGAGCAGGGATGAGGGATGAGGGATGAAAGTGTGATGATTCAAGTTGAATAGTTCTTCCTTCATCCCTCATCCCTCATCCCTCATCCCTTCGCTTGAATCCAACGGCTCTTTCTCATTCGTAATTAGTTTGTCATCAGTAAAGACGATCAAAGGGATGGCTCGAACAGGCAAGATTGAAGCTGACTCATTTCATTATTCAAAAAGGAGAAAAAGACCGATGAGAAAAACACGCTCTTTGATCAAGGCGGCGCTTCCGCTCTTCACGCTCCTGCTGGTAGTCTCCTGGAGCGCGAGCGTTCACCCCGCAATGGCGCAAGGCTCTGAGAAGTCGCTTTATGAAAGGCTCGGCGGTTACAACGCCGTCGCCGCAGTGACAGACGATTTTGTCGGGCGGCTTGTCGCAGACCCTCAGCTCGCGCGCTTCTTCACAGGCCACAGCACAGACTCTAAGAAACGCATCCGGCAGCATGTCGTTGACCAGCTCTGCGCGGCGACCGGCGGCCCTTGTATTTACACCGGACGCGACATGAAAACCACGCACGCCGGACTCGGCATCACCGAAGCCGACTGGAGCGCGGCGGGGAAACATCTTGTCGCCACGCTCGACAAATTCAAAGTCCCGCAGAAAGAGAAGGACGAACTCCTCGCCATCGTCGCCACTCTCAAGAAAGACATCGTAGAGAAATAAGGCAGGGGTAAAAAG
>JBAWGU010000155.1:0-1959 GCA_049593215.1 Pyrinomonadaceae bacterium | reverse complement strand
ACTTTAGACTCCAGACTTCCGACTCCTGACTTTGCTTATCAATGAGCTTGATTATCAACGGGAGCGAGCGCGACAGGAGAGCGTTTGAATTTGGAAGCGGCCCGCTCAGATAGCGCTTCCTCGTTGTTGGAGATTATAACACAGCAAGTCTAGTCGCTAGTCAATCCTTATTTTTCAGCCGCCAGAACGACACGCGGCTGGACCTGATCGCTCTCTCGTTCATAGACACCGATTGCAATCAGTTCTCCACGTTCGTCAAGCATCCTCAACCTCTCGCCATCAACTCGCGCCGCTTCCGGTGGAGGCGCGTTGACGCCCATGCCGTGACGCGCCCTGCGCGCCTCTTCAGTCGTTAGATGCACAAAAGGCAGAGCGGAGAGCGCCGCGTTCATGGAAATCAGAAGACCGGAGGCCGCGCCCGCTTCTGCTCTCTCTTTTAATTCTTCCAGCTTCAAGGCATCTTCAATCTTAAAATCTCCCGCACGCGTGCGCCTGAGCGCGGCAAGGTGCGCTCTCTCTCCCAGCCGCTCGCCGACCTGTTCAGCCAGCGCGCGTATGTAAGTTCCTGCCGAGCAGACAACTCTCACGCTCAAATCGCATGTGCCGTCCTGATTATCTCTCAGCAAAGAGCCTCCGGGCTGTACGGTCTCAAACTCATAAATCCGGACGCGCACAGCCTTGCGCTCAATCTCTTCGCCGCGCCGCGCCAACTCGTACAACTTCCGGCCCTGAACTTTTTTTGCAGAATACATCGGCGGCACTTGTTCAATCTCGCCGCGCAGACTCTCAAGCGCAGACTCTATCTCCATCTCACTCCAATTCGCTCTGCACCGTTTAATTGGCGCATCACTTTGCTTTGCAGAGACAGGTTTGCCCGTCGCATCGCCCGTATCCGTCGCATAGCCGAAGCGAATCACGCCTTCATACTCTTTCCGCCCGCCGCTCAAAAACTGCGCCAGCCTTGTCGCGCGCCCAACGAGAACAACCAGCACGCCCGTCGCAAACGGATCGAGCGTGCCCGTATGCCCCACGCGCTTTTCTCCGAGCGTGCGACGCACACGCGCCACCACATCATGCGAAGTCAGGCCAGCAGGCTTATCTATGATTACTACGCCGTCCATAAAAACAATTCTAACAGGGATGGACAGGATAGACAGGATAAAGAAAAGAATTAGCTCATTTGCTCATCGGTTCATTGAATCAATGAGTAAATGAGCTAATCAGTCAATCTCTTCTTATCCTGTTCATCCTGTCTATCCCTGTTAATTTTCTGCCGGGGAACAAGAGAGTTTGCGCAGAACTTTCTCGTTGCGTTAGATTGATATTGAACAATGAGAAATAGAAAGTGGAAGAAAAATGCAGCGCGTGAGCGCAGTAGTAGCAGTGAGCAGGAGATTAAGCCGCGCGTGATTGACCCTGAGCGTGCGCGCGAGCGAACGATGCAGCGTGCGGCAAAGCTGCTGGCCGCGAAGCCGCGCTCTGTGGCTGAGCTGCGCGAGCGGCTGCTGGAAAAAGAGTGGACGAATGAAGAGGCAGTTGACGCTGTGATTCAGAAGCTCAGCGAGTATGGCTATCTCAATGATGAGAGGTTCGCTTTCGGTTACGCCTCTTTTCAGGTGCGGCAGAAGCCTGTCGGGAAACAGAGACTGCGCCGCGCGCTCGCGCTGAAAAAAGTTGATAAAGAGACTGCTGACGAAGCTCTCAAGCTGGTTTACGAAGAGACGCCGGAAGAAGATTTGATTGACCGCGCGATAGAGAAGCGCACGCGATTGCGCGGACGGCCCAGCACGCGCGCTGAAACCAAAAGCCTCTTCGACCACTTGCTCAGACAGGGCTTCTCTTACGATCTGGTGACATCAAAAGTGCGCGCCGCCGCGAATGCCGGTATTGATGAAGAGGATGAGGCAATTCAATAGCGAATGAGCGGGGGCAAGCCCGCCTTCCTGACCTGTGAGACTT
>JBAWGU010000154.1:0-5177 GCA_049593215.1 Pyrinomonadaceae bacterium | reverse complement strand
CTCGAAACTCGAAACCTGAAAACTATGAAAAGACTTTTCGGAACAGACGGAATGCGCGGCGAGGCCGGACGCTTCCCTTTGGATGCTCAGACGGTGCGCGTTGTGGGCCGTTCGTTAGCTGAACATTTGGCGGAACAAGCGGGAGGACGCGCACCGCGCATTGTCATCGGGCGCGACACGCGCGAGTCAGGGGCGTGGCTCGAAGCTGCTCTTGCTGAAGGCGCACGGCAGACGGGCGCGCATTGTGATGCCGCAGGTGTCATCACGACTCCCGGCGTCGCTTATCTCGCTCGCACTCTTCCGGCGGATGCAGGCATAGTCATCTCCGCTTCTCACAATCCTTATCAAGACAACGGCATCAAAATCTTCGCGCCTTCAGGCCGCAAGCTCGACGACGCGACGGAGCGCCAGATTGAATCAGACATCCGTATAGCTCAAAGCGATTCATCTTCAAATGCAGAATTAATGAATCCGAAGGCGAGTGCGATTGTTGATGAGGTCGCTTCACTGGCAGGAGCGGCTACGCTGCAAGCTCGCTATCTTGATTATCTCGCAGGAGAAATCGGCAACGGCCTGTCGCTCGACGGTTTGAAGATGGTGATTGATTGCGCCAACGGCGCGTCGTCGCACCTCGCGCCCGTGTTGTTTCAAAAACTCGGCGCGAGTGTCAACGCGATTAACAATTCTCCAGATGGCCGGAACATCAATCTTAACTGCGGCTCGCTTCATATCGAAGGCTTGCAGCAGCGTGTAGTTGAAGAGCGCGCTGATTTTGGCGTTGCCTATGACGGCGATGCAGACCGCGCGCTCTTTGTTGACGGGCGCGGTCGTCTGGTTGATGGCGACGCGACGCTGTGGGCGATGGCACAGTACATGGATGAGCGCGATAATCTGACGGGTAAGACGGTGGTTGCCACCTTGATGAGCAACATCGGATTGGAGATCGCCCTGCGCTCGCGCGGCCTTCGTCTGCTGCGCACGGATGTTGGCGACAAGTATGTGCTCGAAGAACTCATGCGCGCGGGTGCGATGCTCGGCGGAGAGCAGTCGGGCCACATCATCTTTCCTCGTTTGAGTCTCGCGGGCGATGGAATGATGACAACGCTCTGCCTGCTTCGCGCGATAAGCGAGACGGGACGCAAGCTGGAAGAATTGACCGAAGGATTTGTGCGTTACCCTCAAGTGCTGGTCAACGTCCGCGTCCGCGAGAAAATTCCTTTCGAGGACGTGGAGAGCATTGCGCACGCCGCGCGCGAGACTGAGATGAAGTTGGGCGAAAGTGGACGATTGCTCCTGCGCTATTCCGGCACAGAGCCTCTCGCGCGCGTCATGATCGAAGGCGAGCGACAGGACGAGATTGAATCTTATGCCCAGGCTCTGGCTTCGACCATACGTGAAGCCATCGGCGCAGAAGAGCAGGGATGAGGGATGAAGGAAGACCTGTTCTTTGTCCGTTGTCCGTAGTCAGTTGTTTTGAGTGTGGCGCGTATTGAGTGGTTTATCTCAAACATCCAACATGCAAATCACAAACAACGGACCACTGACAACGGACTACGGACAGCTTTTCTTAATGGCACAGTGAGAAATTTCTACGCGGCTGTTTGTGTAAATCCTACATTGCAGGGCGGCGAGGAGGCTGGGTGAAAGGCGCGCTTTTTCCATGTTTTTGCTAAAAATCTAGAAAAATCGTAGGTCGCCCGGTGCGGAAAAATAACCTCTTGCGCGGCACGGGCGTTGCGATGTATATTATGGGGCAAGAGAGACGGTTGGTGGATCCTCCGTCTCAGTGGTTGCTGGGGTGAGGACAGTAACCACGAATATGAATGGGCGCGACACACTCCCACGTTGTCGCGCCCATTCGCTTTTTATGGACCTATGGTCTCGCCCGGATACCCTTTTCATCCCCGCCTCGTGCTACAATCCTTTTCGTAGTGACATCTCCTCCGTGGCTTTCATTCTCAACAATTTAGAAGACGAAAGAACCCCCTCGCACCTCATGGATATTCAAGACTACAGGCGAGAGTTTGCGGCCTACAATTCGGCGCTCATCCTTGCCCACTACAACTTTCGCGCGGGCCTCGTGCCGTTGCTTGAAATCGAACCTGTCTATGAGCGCTACGGCGATCTGTTCACGCGCGCGGCGATAGACGAGTTAGAGCGGGCGGCGCGCGAGACGCCTGCGAGCCGCGAGACTGAGAGCAGGGGGCTGCACGCTCTCTGCGGCGCGGCGCGTCTCGGATACATGGAAGCTGAGGCGCGCGACCTCACAAACGAGCGCGCGCGTTGCGAAGCTTCACTGAGAATTGAATGGGAAGGCGAGAGCGTTCCGGTCCATGCCGCGCCCAAAATGATTGCGAACGAAGCGGACGCCGCGCGCCGACGCGAACTGACAGCGCGCTGGACGGACGCGCTCACGGTTTGCGACGACCTCAGAGCAGCGCGCCTTGAATCTTTTCACGAATCGGCGCGCTCGCTCGGCTTTGATTCCTACCGCGCGCTCTACAACCGGATCACAGGAATAGATTACGAGCGGCTCAAAGCTTCTACGGACGCCTTTCTGAGCCGCACGGAGGCTGCCTACACTTCCGCTTTAGCTAAAGCCGCAACTCGTGACTTGCCCGGCGTCGCGTTTGAAAATCTGGACCAGGCCGACTACTTCTTCTTCCAACGCATGTCGCGTCTTGATGAGTTCTTTCCCGCGAGCGACTTGATGAAAGTTTACGCGTCGGCGATGGCAGGACTGGGGATTCGCGTTGAGCAGCAGCGCAACATACTGATTGACGCGGAAGAGCGGCCTCTGAAGAACCCGCGCGCGGCCTGCATGGCGGTCAACCCGCCCGATGATGTGCGCCTGCTCGTAGCTCCTATCGGCGGCGTTTCCGATTACACGACGCTCTTTCACGAAGCGGGCCACGCGCAGCACTTCGCATGGACTTCGCGCGAGCTTTTCAAACGCCATCCCGAATTCGTCTATGCGCCCGATTATGCGACAACTGAGAGCTACGCTTTCCTCTTCAACCATCTCTTCAACGACGAAGCATGGCTCGCAGAGCATAGGTCCAACATCAACTCCGTCCACGCGCGCGAGATTGTGCGCGACCTCTCAATCCTCAAGGCTTACACGGTGCGCCGCTTCTGCGCGAAACTGAGTTACGACATCGCGCTGCACGATAGCTCTCAGGTTCGCTCCGAGCAGTTGGCAAACACTTACGCCGCGCTGCAAACGGAGGCGACCCTCTTCCGGCGCGGCCCCGCGCTCTATCTCTGGGATTTGGACGACGGATTCTACTCGGCTGCTTACCTTCGCGCGTGGGCTTTTGAAGCGGGACTGCAAGAGCACCTGCGCACGCGCTACGGTCGTCGCTGGTGGGCCTCGCGCAAAGCCGGAGACGAATTGATTGACCTCTGGAACACCGCCTCACGCTATACTGTCGAAGAGCTTGCGCGCCTCACAGGTTTCGGTGAGATAAGTTTTGATCTTCTCGCAGACAACTTGATTGACGCGATGATTGGAGATTGAGAGAAAAGAGTTGCAGCGTGTTGAGGTTCGCCTGCGTGAGCAGGAGAGAAGCTATCAAATTATTATCGGCGCGGGAACGCTCGATGCGCTCGGCATTGAAGCGCGCAGATGTTTAGACAAGCGAGCGCGCCGCATCGCCATCATCAGCAATCGAAAAGTTTTTGATCTTTACGGAGCGCGTGCTAACAGAAGTCTGCTTGATGAAGGCTTTGCTGTCGAGCATTGGCTGATGGGCGAAGGCGAGCGGCATAAGAGTATGCGCACGCTTGAGAGTGCGCTCGGCTTTCTGGGCGATTCGGGTTTGGAGAGAAGCGACGCGGTGGTTGCGCTCGGCGGCGGCGTGGTTGGCGACCTCGCGGGTTTCGCTTCGGCTGTTTACCTGCGCGGCATCTCGCTGCTGCAAGTTCCCACGACGCTCCTCGCGCAGATAGACGCTTCTGTCGGCGGAAAGGTGGCCGTCAACACTGCTGCGGGTAAGAATCTCGTCGGCGCATTTCATCAACCGCGCGCCGTCCTGATAGACACGAGCACACTACGCACTCTGCCGCAAAGAGAACTCACGGCGGGCTGGTGCGAAGCCGTCAAGCAGGGCGCGGCTGGTGATCGCAAGCTCTTCAAACAGACAGTTCAATTTCTCGAAGCAGGCAAAGCTATTCAAAGCAAAGCAGGGCCGCGAGGTTCAAGCTCCGGCGACTCTTCGGAAGCAGACTACCGCAGCGAGCATCTGGCGCGGCTCATCGCGGCGCAGTGTACTTTCAAAGCAAAAATCGTCGCGGGCGATGAGCGCGAGAGCATCACGCGAATGGATGCGCGCTCGCGTCGCATACTCAATTTCGGCCACACAACGGCGCACGCGCTCGAAGCCGTCACCCGTTACAGACGCTTTCGTCACGGCGAAGCGGTCGGCTACGGGATGATGGTCGCCGCAGAAATCTCAAAAAAGTTGGGACTGCTGGACGTTTCGGAGTTAGAATCACTGAGGCACGCTGTCGCCTCTTGCGGGCGACTTCCCCGCGCAGATGATCTGGACGAAGCGGCAATCACCGAAGCGCTCGCGCATGATAAGAAGAGCGTTGGCGGGCACATCAAATGGGTTCTGCTTGAGCGCATAGGCCGCGCGGCGATTGTTGATGGAAAAGAAATTTCGCCGCGCCTCTTGCGCGCCTCACTCCGCGCGGCTCTATCGTCAACTTCTTGAAATTATATGGAGAAAAATATTTACATGAACGAACCCAATAACGCGCGCCCTGCGAATGTAAGGCGTGAGCGCGGCGGCGCGCGATTCAACTTTCTGATTGTGGCGACGATTCTCATCGTAGGCGGCTACATTAGTTATCAATATGTTCCCGTCGCATTCAAGTCTTATCAATATAAGGACCAAATGCAGCAGGATGCCAACAAGGCCGCAGCCCTCGGCAAGTCAACAGAAGATTTGCGCAAACTACTGGCGACGGATGGAACGGAATACGGCGTGCCGCCCGATGCAGTCATCACAGTTCAACAGCGTGAAGGGCGCATGGAAGCCAGAGTGCAATTCATGAAGCCAATAGAATTTCCGGGCTACACTTACCAGTACGAGTTTGATCAAACAGTAAAGAGTGATGCGCTGCTGTCGAAGTGAAGACTCCAGCCCCAAAGGGGCGATAGAGTGTAGCCC
>JBAWGU010000153.1:0-3809 GCA_049593215.1 Pyrinomonadaceae bacterium | reverse complement strand
CCTCTGTATCAACACGCACGTTCTCGCCGTTAGCGGTTCTGGCGTTTTCAACCAACCCGGCGAACCTGTAGCTGCTGCCGTTCTGTAAGCGTATCGTGTCGAAGTTAAGCGTCATGCCGGAGCGTCCGGTGACGCGCCCGCTTCGCTGAATTCCCGTGATGTGGCCTTCGATGGTTGCGCCCTGATACTGCCCGGGTTCACGCACGGTCATCGTGAAACGATCATTTTCGCGCGCAGTCGCCGTTGACAGATTGTCGTTAAGCGTGGCGATGATGCTTGTGTTGTTCGGCACAATGAAGTCGCCGCTCGCTGTTGTCACGTTGCCGTCGGTCGGATTGTTTGTAGGACCATTAAAGATGTCCAACTGGGCAACATCTGAAGTCCTGTCATAGGTGCTCTGGACGACAACCGGAGTCGTCAGGTTCGTAGTATAGATTGTTCGCCTGACGCTCAAGCGTTGACCGTTATCAATCGGCTCGATAGTCGCGCTGAAGTCGTTGCCTCTATCGCCCGTCGAGCTGATGGTTAGTTGGTCGCCGTTGAGAGTTGCACGAGCGCGGATACTGCGGCCCGAAGCTGATTGCTCAACGCGGTCTTGCCCGTCAGCCTCGAAAGTAATTTGAGGCGAGCGCGATGAAGCAATCGTGACGCTGCGCCCGCGTTTGTTAATCGCAATCTGGTCGGGCGATTCGAGACGCGCAGTCAGTTGATCAAGCACTTGCTGGCGTTGATTATAGGGAAGATTACGCACAGCCCTTTGCGCGGCATTGCGCGCATCATCGCTGCGCGAAGTGTCCAGACGATACGTGCCGGTCAAAAGGTTGCGGTTGTTGTAGCCGCCGCCCCGATTCGATGGCGGGTAGTTGGTTTGATTGCTGCTGCTGTTAGGTTGCCAGTTGATGTTATATGCGCTCGCAAGTTCGCTCAAGTCTGAGCGCAAGGCAGTCCAATCACTCTCTGCCTGCGTGCCAAGACTTCTGCGAGCCATGAAGTTGTCAATGCTCGAAGCGCGGGTAAGTACAGTCTGCACGTCCGCGTTGTTTGCTGTGCGCCTGTCCAGATGGTCGTGCAGAATCCGCACGGCATCTGAAAAGTCATTCACGAACTGCTCGATATTGCTTTGCGCCCTTGTCCCGCCAACGCGATTATTATTAAGCGCGTTGCTTAGATTGTTGCGGAAAGTTTCCGTGCGAGTCTCTATGCGCTGGATAATCTGTCTGGTCTGGTAGTCGTTATTGCGATACGGGCGGCGCTGCGTCTGCGCGCTCACGCCGATACTCGCCATTGCGGCCACCAGCAAAATTGAAACGATGTTTCTCAGTCTCTTCATTACTCTTTCCCTCCAAAGATGATTTCTACTCTTCTCCTCAAAATGATGAACGGCACGCGCAAACTAATTTTAGCTGCGCGTAAACCGCTAAATTTCAGGGAGAGAAAATTGCTCGTGCCCGAACGAGGGAACATGAGGGGAGCGAGCCAAAGCTTAAAAAGGGGATTTGCTTTAGGAGAGCATAACCGTTGTATCCAACGAATTGCAAGCCGCTTATAGCAGATGCAATACTTTTGTGATTCATTATGGCCCAAATGGGTTGCCGTCAAATTTCATTTGCGGTCAGATTGATGCCTGATGAGCTAGACTCTTATCTGCGAACATGAGAAGCGAAAAGATTTGCGACAATTTTTTTAGAGACTCTGAAAAATTTCAGGAGGCAGTTGATGCAGGAAGACGCTAAAGCAGTCGTACACTTTGCCGTTGAAGACCTCTTCATCGGCATCAGCCCGAGCGGTCATGCTCAGGCTCTTGACACTAATTCGCAGCGCGCGAGCGCGGCCTCGCCTGTGGAGCTACTGCTCATCGCGCTCGGCAGTTGCACGGCAGTTGATGTGATCTCGATTATGAAGAAGAAACGCGAGAAGGTGACAGACTATCGCGTCGAAGTCAGAGGCACGCGCCGCACAGAGCATCCGCGCGCCTTCACACAGATGCAGGTCAAACATATCGTGCGCGGCCACCACATCAGCCCGAAAGCCTTAGCGCAGGCCATCGAGCTTTCGGAAACAAAATATTGCAGCGTCGCCGCCACGCTCCGTCCGACAGTGGAGATAACTTCAAGCTATGAGATTATCGAAGAAGGCGAAGAGTGAATCCATTTGTTGGGAACGCCTGCGCTTCCTCCTTATGAAGACAACTGCAAGGACATGCGTTGCGTCTGAAGATTTGTGTTGAGGCTGCGCCTGCGGCGTGTCCTTGAATTTCAGTTATTGCTTTAGACCTTGATTGTTGATTAGCCTTCAACTTATGCGACGATTATTTGCTTTATCATTCACGCTTCTCCTGCTTGGCTCTTCCAATCTTCCCTTCGCACGCCAACCGTGCATCGTTGACGCGCGCAATGCTGCGAATGCTTTCTCTTCATTGCCGCAACAGGTTTCGGATGATGCGCTGGCGAGCGTTCGTCGTCTTGACCGCGCGGGACGCGGGGCAAACGCAGCGCTGCCGGAGCTTAGCTCGACAGAGCACATGCGCCGCGCGAACATCTATTTTGCTAACCGCGCATTCGCAGAAGCGCGCGAGCACTGGCAGGCAATCATTGCTCTCAACACGAACGACCCGAACATCCCGTCTGCCCTCTTCGGCATTGGCCGCTCATACTTTCAAGATCGCCGCTATGCTGAATCGCTTCCCTTCTTTGAAAGGGCCGCGCGCGAGTACCCGCAGACGAAAGACGGGCGCGAAAGCTTAAACTCTTCTGCGGCTGCGCTGTTGCGTATGGGCCGAGCAAGTGAATCGGTCGCGCGCTACATCGAGTACACCGAAAAATATCCGCAGGGCGAGCGCATAGAAAGCGCGTATCTCAACATCATTGACAGCCTGAGAGAGGCCGGAAGTCCGCAGGAAGCGATTGAGTGGGTCGCGCGCACGCGGCAAAGATTTGCAGGAAAAGCTACGGACACAAATGCCCTCTTCGCGCGATTGCGCCTTGACGTTGCCGAAGGAGATTGGCAGCACGCAGTTCTAACGGCGGACGAGCTGCGTCTCAAGCCATTGTTTCAAACAGGTGTACTGACAACTTTACCGGAAATCATCTACCTCAAAGCCTACAGCCTTGAGCGCGCCGGACGAACAGACGAAGCGTTCACGGCGTACCTTTCGATTCCTGACGGGATTGATTCTTACTACGGCGGGCTGGCAACTGCGCGGCTCTTATCAATCAGCGACGCGGCGCGCAGAAGTGTTATCAACGAGCGCGCACGACGCGCGCAGACAGAGATTGCAGCTTCATCGGAGCTTTACCCCGTTCCCTTTCGTGACGCGATTCTTCGCACATCTCAAGCGCGAAGGCTCGATCCGCGTCTGGTCCTAGCCATCATGCGACAGGAAAGCCAGTTTAACCCGCGCGCAAAATCTCCGGCCTCCGCACGCGGACTTTTGCAACTGACGATTGATGCCGCCACAAAATATTCCACGCGCGCCGGTCTCAGAAACCTGCAAGAGCTTGAACTCTATCGTCCTGAAACAAACATTCTCGTCGGCGGCGAATACATAGCGGAGTTGACGCGCCTCTTCCCCGATTTGCCCGAAGCAGTCGCAGCATCATACAACGGCGGAGAAGATAACGTCGCGCGCTGGGTTCGCCGCGCGCGACAAACAGACGCAGGAGTTTTCACTGCTGAGATCGGTTTCTCCGAAACCAAAGATTACGTCTTCAAAGTCATGTCCAACTACCGCGCCTACCGCCAACTTTATACGGCAAATCTGATAAGGCAGTAAGGAACAAGTCTGGAGTCTGAAGTCTAAAGTCTAAAGT
>JBAWGU010000152.1:0-5457 GCA_049593215.1 Pyrinomonadaceae bacterium | reverse complement strand
GGGAGAGACTCGATGCAACCTGAAGCGCAGACGCGTGCGAAGTGGGGCAAGGTACTCGACCAGACGCGCTGCATCGGCTGTCACGCCTGCACGACTGCCTGCAAATCCGAAAACGAAGTGCCGCTCTCCGTGACGCGCACGTATGTTAAGCATGTTGACGTGGGAGAGTTTCCGCAGACGCGCCGCGCGCATCAGGTAACGCGCTGCAATCAGTGCGCGCACGCGCCGTGCGTCGCAGCCTGCCCGACGACGGCGATGTTCAAGCGCGCGGACGGCATCGTTGATTTCGACAAATCAATCTGCATCGGCTGCAAAGCCTGCATGGCCGCCTGCCCCTACGACGCAATCTTCATTAATCCCGAAGATCATTCCGCAGAGAAGTGCAACTTCTGCGCGCACCGCATAGACATCGGCCTTGAGCCTGCCTGCGTGACGGTCTGCCCGACAGAAGCGATTCTCGTCGGGGACATGAACGACGCTCAATCTAAAGTCGCGCAGATAGTCAACCGCGAGCCTGTCAACGTTCGTCGCCCTGAGAAAGAGACCTTGCCGAAACTCTTCTACAAGGGCGCGCATCAGGCTACGCTCGACCCGCTCGCCGCGCGTCGCCCTGACGGAAAACTTTTCATGTGGAGCGAACAGCTTGAGAGCGCAGAACACGTCATCTCAGGCAATCCGCATTACACAAATACGTCTGCCGCCGCGCTCCTCTCTTACGACGTGCCGCACACGATTCCATGGGACTGGCGCGTGAGCCTCTATACATGGACCAAAGGTATCGCCGCAGGAGCTTATCTGGTCGCGCTCATGCTCACCGTCTTCACTCTGATTTTCCATGCGAAAGGAGTCGGTGATGGACCGCTCATGGACAGGAGCGCAACGTGGCTCTGGGCTGCGCCGATACTTTCCGGCCTCTTTCTGGCAATCACCGGCGCGCTGCTCATCTGGGATTTGGAGCATCCCGAACGCTTCTATCTAATCTTCACGAAAGCTCAATGGCGTAGCTGGCTCGTCAAAGGCGCATTCATCATCGCGGGCTACTCCCTCATCCTCGCGCTTCATTTTCTGGCGAGCCTCATGGGCAGCACAACGGCGCAGCTTATTCTGATACTGCCCGGCCTTCCGCTCGCGGTCTTAACAGCAATCTACACAGCCTATCTCTTCGCGCAGGCCAAAGCGCGCGACATGTGGCAGAACCCACTGCTCCCGCCGCACCTGCTCATTCAATCCCTGCTCTTAGGCTCAGCCGCGCTCGCGCCCTTCGCCGCATGGCTTGAGCCTCAACTGCTTCCATATCTGCTTTCAACTTTGAGCCTGACCAGCATCGCACACCTCCTCTTGGTCGCTGGCGAAATCACGCTCACGCACCCGACCGCGCACGCGCGCCTCGCCGTCTGGGAGATGACGCGCAACCGTTACCGCGCCTTCTTCTGGATCGGAATTGCGCTCTCGCTCGTTGCCGTCTTTGCTCTCTGGGTCGGCCTCATCGCCGTGCCTTTCGCTTTAATTGGACTCTTACTTTACGAACACGCTTACGTTCAAGCCGGTCAATCCGTGCCGCTCGCATAAACAATATGAATTTGAAGAAACTAAATGAGAGAGTCAGCGCGGCGCGCAAAGAGACGGAGGCGCGGGGCGAGACGTTTTATCCGGGGGCGAGCCGTGTGCATCTCGCGGCGTTTCCGCCGAAGGAGCGTTGGGATGATTGGGTCGAGTTGGATTCGCGGGCGTGGCCTCGAAGAGAAGAGCGACGCTACATGCTAGTGCCGACGACCTGCTTTAACTGCGAGTCTGCGTGCGGGTTGCTGGCTTATGTTGATCGTGAGAGTTTGCAGGTGCGTAAGTTTGAGGGAAACCCTGAGCATCCGGGTTCGCGCGGGCGCAACTGCGCGAAGGGGCCTGCGACGCTCAATCAGATTACGGACCCTGACCGCATTCTCTATCCTCTGAAACGCGCGGGGCGACGCGGCGAAGGCAAGTGGGTGAGAGTCTCCTGGGATGAAGCCTTAAACGAACTGGCCGCGCGCATACGCAAAGCTATCACAGAGAAGCGGCACAACGAGATTATGTATCACGTCGGGCGTCCGGGTGAAGACGGTTTTACTGAGAGAGTGCTCGCGGCTTGGGGCGTTGACGGGCACAACTCGCATACGAATGTGTGTTCGTCTTCGAGCCGCGCGGGTTATCAATTCTGGATGGGGCTTGATCGTCCGAGTCCCGATCATGCGAATGCAAAAGTTATTTTTCTCATCAGCTCTCATCTTGAAACAGGCCACTACTTTAATCCGCACGCGCAGCGTGTGATTGAAGGAAAGGCGCAGGGCGCAAAGCTCATCGTCTTTGACACGCGGCTCTCAAACACAGCGACTCATGCAGACTATTGGGTCTCGCCTTATCCCGGCTCAGAGGCTGCGATCCTGCTCTCGATTGCAAATTATTTGATTCAGCACAATCTTTATAACCGCGAGTTCGTCAGGCGTTGGTGGAACTGGGAAGAGTTCTTAGCGGTTGAGCAGCCTGAGATTGAAACGAGCTTTGAAAATTTCGAGCACGTGCTGAAGAGCCTTTACGGGGCATACACCTTCGAGTTTGCGGCGAGTGAGTCGGGCGTTGATGCGCGTGTGATTGAAGAGATTGCGAAAGTGGTGGCGACTGCGGGCACGCAGCTTTCGAGTCATAACTGGCGCAGCGCGTCTTCGGGCAATAGCGGCGGCTGGCAGGTGGCGCGCACGCTCTTCATGTTGAATGCTCTGATGGGCGCGGTGGCGACTGAGGGCGGGGTCTTTCCAAACGCATGGAACAAGTTTGTGCCGAAGCCGATTTACACTCCGCCGCATCCGCCGCGTTGGAACGAACTCACCTGGCCGCGCGAATACCCGCTTGCGATGAACGAGCTTTCGTTTCTGCTTCCGCACTTTTTGAAGGACGGGCGCGGAAAAGTTGATACCTACTTCACGCGCGTCTATAACCCTGTGTGGACCAACCCTGACGGGTTCAGTTGGGTCGAAGCTTTGACGGATGAGAGTAAGATTGGTTGTTATGTCGCGTTGACACCGACGTGGAATGAGACTTCCTACTTTGCTGATTACATCCTGCCGATGGGCCACGGCTCCGAGCGTCACGACATTCATTCTTACGAGACGCACGATGCGCAGTGGCTTGGATTTCGCCAGCCTGTGCTGCGCGCGGCGCGCGAGCGTATAGGCGAAGAAATCAACGACACGCGCGAAGTCAATCCCGGCGAGGTCTGGGAAGAGAACGAATTCTGGATGGAGCTTTCATGGCGCATTGATGAGGACGGCTCACTTGGGATTCGACAGTTCTTTGAATCAAAGCAAACGCCCGTCGAGCGTCTGAGCGTTGATGAATATTATGGATATATTTTTGAGAACTCCGTGCCGGGATTGAAAGAGAAGGCCGCAGCGGAAGGGTTGACGCCTTTGCAGTTCATGCGTCGTTACGGCGCGTTCGAGGTGCGTAAGAAAGTTGGCGCGATTAACGAAGAGGCTGTGCCGCAGGATGAGCTTGAGGATTTTAGGGAGGATAGGTTCGGGCGCGTCTTTACGCGAACGCCTAAGCCCGCTTCGACAAACATCGTGCCTATCCCGACGCTCGATGCGGATGCAGAGGGCAGGCGTTTCGTCGGTGTCAGAGTTGACGGTGAAATTCTGCGTGGCTTTCCGACGCCGAGTGGCCGTCTTGAGTTTTATTCAAAGACGCTCGCAGATTGGGGCTGGCATGAATATGCGATTCCGACTTACATCAAGAGCCACGTGCATTTTGAAAATTTAGCGGAGGACCAGACCGTTCTCATCTCAACCTTCCGCCTGCCGACGCAGATTCACACGCGCAGCGCGAATGCAAAATGGCTTGACGAAATCTCGCACACGAACCCGCTCTGGATTCATCCCAAACATGCTGCGCGACTCGCTGTGAAGACCGGCGATCTTGTTCGCGTCGAAACAGAGATTGGCTACTTCGTCGTGCGCGCATGGGTCACGGAAGGAATCTATCCGGGCATCGTCGCGTGCAGCCATCACATGGGGCGCTGGAAGTTGACGGATGAAGGGCAGCGTCAACTGATGGCGACCGTGAAACTGGACCATCAGGGAAGCGAGTGGGGTTTAAGGCGCGAGCGTGGCGTTGGGCCTTACGAGTCGAGCGATCCTGATACGCTCAAAATCTGGTGGACGGATGTAGGCGTGCATCAGAACTTAACTTTTCCTGTTCACCCGGACCCGATTTCAGGAATGCACTGCTGGCATCAAGCCGTGCGTGTGAAGCGAGCCGAAGCGGGAGACGCTTACGGAGACATCTCTGTTGACACGGCGAAGTCGCACGAAGTTTATCGGAAGTGGTTAGAGATGACGCGCCCTGCTGACAGCTTTTCGCCCGACGGCACGCGACGGCCTTACTGGCTGCTGAGGCCGCTCAAGCCTGCAAGGGAAGTTTATCGTTTGCCTGATGCGGAAGAGTTGGTTGGTGTCGAGTGATGGAACTCTTTCGCGCGCTCGCTCTTTTGGCAGAGCCTCCGACAAAAGAGACTGAGCGCGTGGCGGAAGCTTTAGAGCTTGGGCCGTTGCCGTGTGAGAGCGAGCACACCGAAATTTTCCTGTTCCAACTTTATCCTTACGCCTCTGTGTATCTCGGAGCGGAAGGGATGATCGGAGGCGAGGCGCGCGATCTCATCGCAGGTTTCTGGCGCGCTCTCTCACGGACGCCGCCGCGAGAGCCTGACCATCTGGCTCTGATGCTTGCGCTCTATGCCAGCCTGTGCGGGGTGGAAGAGGATGAGAGCGATGCTCTCAGGCGCTCGGGCCTGCGCAACGCGCGCAAGGCTTTTCTGTGGGAGCATCTCTTGAGCTGGCTGCCTGTCTATCTTGATAAGCTGAACGAAATTGCCACGCCCTTTTATCGCAAGTGGGGCGAGATGTTGTTTCAAGCTCTGGCAGAAGAAAGTAAGGTTGTCGGACGGCAGGAGCGTTTGTCGCTTCATCTGCGCGAAGCGGAGCAGGTGGTTGACCCGCGCGAAGAGGGAATTGAAAAATTTCTCCAATCGCTCCTGACTCCTGCGCGTAGTGGAATAATCTTGACGCGCGCAGACCTGCAACGCGCCGCGCGCGCTCTCTCTCTGGGTTCAAGAATGGGAGAGCGTCTCTTCATTCTCAAAGCTCTTTTTGGTCAGGACGCAGGCGCGATGCTTCTCTGGCTCGCGCGCGAGACTTCAAACTGGACTGCGCTTCATCGCAAGCGCGCAAAAGTGTTTGGAGAAACAGCAAAGGTCTGGAAAGAGAAATCCAAAGCTACTACTAAACTCTTAAAGCAGTTGGCGGCGAGCAGGCTTATCTAAAACAGACAACAATGAAACAGGCGGTTTCTCGCAAAGGCGCAAGAAAAGAAGAACGTAAGCTCGCAAAAGTGTTGAATGCTTCTTGGCGTTCTTTGGTTCTTCTGTTC
>JBAWGU010000151.1:0-8641 GCA_049593215.1 Pyrinomonadaceae bacterium | reverse complement strand
TCTCTCCCCCCAACAAAAAACTTCCAAAACAGAAACGGTTAGGATAATATAATGTGGGTCGGGCAAGTGGTCCTTACTTGCCTTAATTTTCAGCCGATTGCTACTTGCGGTCGGCTCGTCATCTCTTTCAGGGTATCCCACACACAAGGTTTGCGATAAGTTTTTGAAGAGAATCTTAAACCTGCCGCCTCTATTAAACTAATGAGCGCCATCGCCTCTACACCATTACGCGCCGGAAAGTCTGCAACAGGGAATATTGCAGAACCGTTGCCGCGATGTTGCCGTAAGATTCTAACCGTCTTCGGCACACGCCCCGAAGCCATCAAACTCGCGCCCGTTATTCACCAACTTGAATCCTCCGGCGACCTCTTCCAGACCGTCAACGTCACCTCCGGCCAGCACACAGACCTGCTTTATCCTTTGATTAACCTGCTCGGCCTGCGCCTCGATTACGACTTGCAAGTGATGTCGCCCGATCAGACTCCTAACCTTGTCTGTTCGCGCGTGCTCGCCTCGCTTGATTCCGTATTAAGTTTAGAACAGCCGGACCTCATTCTCGTGCAGGGCGACACGACCACAGCTTTAGCAGGAGCTTTAGCAGGGTTTCACAGAAGCATTCCGGTCGGACACGTAGAAGCTGGCCTGCGCTCGAATAATCCTCTCAGCCCTTACCCTGAAGAGATGAATCGCCGCTTGATTACACAGCTTGCGACTTATCATTTCGCCGCGACACGGCATAATCTGGAGACGCTGCTGGCGGAGGGCGTCGCGCAGGAGAGCATCTTTGTGACGGGCAACCCTGTCGTTGATTCGCTCAAGGCGATCACAGAGCGCGCAGAGTTAATACCGGAAACAAGAAACCTGCTCGAACAGACAGAGGGCTTGCGACGAATCGTGCTGACGACGCACAGGCGCGAGAGCTTTGGCGAGGCGATGACGGAGAATCTGAAAGTCCTGCGTCGCTTTGTTGAAGCACATGAGGATGTCGCGCTCATCTTTCCCGTTCATCCAAACCCGTCTGTCGTCGGCGCAGCCAATTCGATTCTCTCCGGGCACGAAAGGCTTCAGCTCATTCGCCCGATGAGCTACGATCAATTCCTCCTGCTTCTTTCAGAGTGTTGGTTGATTGTTTCAGATTCGGGCGGGGTGCAGGAAGAAGCTCCGACGCTCGGCAAGCCCTTGCTTGTGCTGAGAGAGAACACGGAGCGACCGGAGGCTTTAGCATCAGGCGTCGCACGTCTTGTCGGAGGCTGTGCAGAGCGTTTGCGTGAGATGCTTGAAGAAGTTTACGAGCAGGGAAGCTGGGGCGAGCGCATCGGAAGCGTTGAGAATCCTTTCGGACAGGGAGATAGCGGAAGGCGCATCGCCGGGACAATCGCGCAGGAGTTAGGCGCACACGTGAGGAGTGCAAGGTAGGCCGAAGCGACGATGAACGACTTGAATTCAAATTCGACGAAGCGGCATCTGCTAACCGTCATGTTGGAAGACTACTTCCACGTGCGCGCCTTTAGCGGACTGATACAGCGTTCGCAATGGTATCGCTTCGAGACTCGCTTTGAGCAGAACACCCTGAAGGCTCTCGACCTGCTTGATCGTTTCAACATCAAGGCTACATTCTTTTCATTGGGCTGGGTGGCTGAGCGTCAGCCTGAGATTATCAGAGAGGTCGTCAAGCGCGGTCACGAGCTTGGGAGCCGCGGCCTCTATTACAGAGACGCGCGCCAGACCACGCACGAAGAGTTTCGTGACGACATCATACGCTCGCGCGATGCTCTTGAGCTTGCGAGCGGGACTAAAGTTCTGGGCTATCGCGCGGCGCGTCGCTGGTCCTCTCCTTCAGAACTCTGGAAGCTCGACGTGCTGGCAGAAGAAGGCTACGCCTACGATTCGAGCCTTCTTCCGCGCGCCCGCGCGTTCCGCAAAGAACCCTGGCATCGCTTCGCATACAAGCACCAGCACGGCGACAAAGAGATTTGGGAGTTTCCCATCTCGACCGTCAACGTGCTTGGCTGGAGAGTGCCGATTGCCGGAGGAAACTATTTTCGCCAGTTGCCGCACACGCTTCTCAAACAGGCCGTAGAGCACTGGCATCGCCATTACGACGCCCCGTTCGTGATGTACACGCACGTCTGGGAGCTTGACCCTGAGCAGCCGCGCATCAGCAGCGCATCGCCCATCACGCGCCTGCGCCACTATCGCAATCTGGACAAGATGATGTGGGTGCTCGAAGACTATTTTAAGAAATATCGCTTCGTCGGCGTCGCGGATTATCTGGGCCTGAGCACCGCGCGCACGGAGGCGCAAGCCGCGTCCGATGGAAATAATGAAGTAATAAATATTTCTTCTATAGTAGAGAGACGCCGCGCCGTGTTGCCTGCGACAGCAGGATTAGTAGAGCCTTCAGGGGAGGCAAGCGACCCGGACTCTACAGCGCACGCGCGAACTCCTGTCAGCATCGTCGTGCCCTGTTTCAACGAGGAGCTTACTCTGCCCTATCTATCTAACACTTTGAGGAGCGTCAGCGAAACGCTGAGCAGCGATTACGCATTGCGCTATATCTTCGTGGACGACCATAGCCGCGACAATACGTTTAATGCTCTGCATCGAGTGTTCGGAAACTGGCCCGATGTCGCCTTCGTTCACCACAAGCGAAACCTCGGCGTCGCCGCCGCAATCCTCAATGGAATACGGCACGCGGAGACTGAAATCGTCTGCTCGATTGATTGCGATTGCACATACGACCCGCACGAGCTGCGCGGCATGATTCCGCTTCTCGCGGAAGACGTGGACGTGGTTACGGCCTCGCCTTATCATCCGCAGGGCAGGGTGCGAAATGTTCCGGGCTGGCGGTTGTCTCTGTCGAAAGCCGCGTCCGCGCTCTACCGCAAAGCTCTCCGCCAAAAGCTGCACACTTACACAAGCTGCTTCCGCGTCTATCGCCGGAGCGCGATGATTGATCTTCGATTGAGAGAGACAGGTTTTCTTGGCGTCGCAGAGATGATTGGGATGCTGGACCTGCGCGGCTCGAAGATCGTTGAGCATCCGTCCACTTTAGAAGTTCGCCTCTTCGGATATTCCAAGATGAGGGTGCTGAGAACTATCGCAGGACATCTCAAGCTGCTCGCGCGCCTTGCGGCTCTGCGTGCGCGCCGCAAAGTAGGAAGGAGTCAGGAGTTTCGCCTTGAGCCTCTTGATTCTGAATCTTCAATCGAATTCAGTAATCATACAACACCAAAAATTTCTCGGAGTTAAAAGATGACACAGGACGTTCTTGAAGAGAACGAAATATTAACTTTGCCTTCGGATCAGGACTCGTCAGGGCGCACGCTCGGCGAAGAAGAGATTGCCATGCTCGCGGAAGTCATCCGTCGCGGGACTCTCACGAGCACCAAAGGCGAATTTGTCCGCGCGCTTGAACAAAAGTTTGCGGAGATGCTCGGCGTCAAGTATGCGTATGCGTGTGCTTCCGGGTCGGCGGCTGTTCACCTTGCGGTTGCCGCGATTGACCCTGAGCCGGGCGACGAAATTGTGACCACCGCTATCACAGACATGGGCGCGCTCACACCCCTGCTTTATCAAGGCGCGATTCCTGTCTTCGCAGACGTTGAGCCGGAAACTTATAACGTCTCTGCGCGCACCATCGCGCCGTGTCTTAGTGAGCGCACGCGCGCCATCATCGTCACGCATCTCTTCGGCAACCCGTGCGACATGACGGAGATTATGGAACTCGCGCGCGAGCGCGACATCCCTGTCATTGAAGATTGCGCGCAGGCTTTTCTTGCTAAGCATAACGGGCAGACTGTCGGCAGCATAGGCGCAATCGGCTGCTTCAGTCTTCAGCAGGGCAAGCACATCACGACGGGCGAAGGCGGCATCGTCACGACAAACGATGCTGCGCTCGCTCGCCGCATGTACCTCTTTATCAACAAGGCATGGGGCTACGGCGACGCGAACCCTGACCACTACTTCATAGCTCTGAATTACCGCATGTCAGAGTTGCAGGGCGCGGTCGCGCTGGCGCAGTTGGATAAACTTGAATACTCGGCCGAGAGCCGCGCCGCTTCAGCCGCGCGCTTGACGCGAATGCTTCAAGACTTAAAGGGAATCGGAACGCCGCAGGTTAATGAAGGGAACGTTCACACCTTCTGGAAATATTGTCTGCGCGTTGACCCTGAAAAAATCACTGACGGCGCGCAGGGCATGGCGCGGCTCCTGAAAGAGAAGGGCATCGCTTCCGCTCCGCGCTACATTCAAAAGCCAGCCTTCATGTGCGAGGTCTTTCAGAAGCAGAGAACTTTCGGAGAGAGCCGCTGGCCGTTCACCATCGCGCGGCCCGAAGCTGTTGATTACAGCCGCACACTTTTTGAAGGAACTTATGACGCGCTGGAAAAAGTTCTGGTACTGCCGTGGAATGAACGCTACACGGATGAGCATGTTGATTACATCGCAGATGCGATCACGAAATCGGTTGAGCAACTAGCGAGATAAGAGTGATGAAGAGAAAGCTTAAATATGGAATTGTCGGCGCGGGGCGCATCGCGCAGTCTTACGCGCAGGCTTTTGAGAGTTGCGAGACGGCTGAGATGGTTGCCATCGCAGATGTTGAGATTGAAGCTGCCCGCGCGTTCGCAGAAAAGTTTGACGGATGCCGTAGCTATGATTCCTGCGAAGCGATGGCAGACGAGGCCGCGCTTGACGCAGTGGTCATCTGCACGCCGCCTGCCACGCATGAAGCCATCAGCCTCTGCTTCTTAAAACGTAAAGTTAATGTGCTTTGCGAAAAACCGCTCAGCATCGGCGTCGCGAGCGCGCGAAGAATGCTTAACGCCGCCGAGCGCGAAGGCGTGATGCTGACGATGGCTTCAAAGTTTCGCTACGTAGAGGATGTGAGGCGCGCTAAGAGTCTGATCCTCTCAGGTGTCATCGGCGAAGTTGTGCTCTTTGAAAACTCTTTCACCTCGCACGTTGACATGACCGCGCGCTGGAACTCGAACGCGGAGATTAGCGGCGGCGGCGTGTTGATTGATAACGGCACGCACTCTGTTGATTTGACGCGCTACTTCTTAGGCCCGCTCGCGGACGTGCAGGCTGTTGAAGGAAAGCGCAGCCAGCACCTCAAGGTCGAAGAGACTGTGCGCCTGATGGTCAGAAGCATCGCGGGCGTGCTCGGCGCGATTGACCTTTCGTGGAGCATCAACAAGGAGCTTGACAGTTACATCAACATCTATGGCTCTTGCGGCGTGATGCACATTGGCTGGCGCGAATCCAAGTATCGGCAGGGGCCCGGACAGGATTGGGTTGTGTTCGGCAAGGGCTACGACAAGGTGCAGGCGTTTCGCAGCCAGATTGAAAATTTCTCGCAGGCCATCAACGGTGAAGAAGCTTTGCGAATCACTGCTGAAGACGCGCTGGCTTCCGTCGAAGTTGTCGAAGCCGCATACGCCGCGCTGCATCAGGATCGCTGGATTGAAGTTGGCGGCAGCTCGCTGCGCGCCTTGAGCCTCGCAGACTTGATTAAGGAAGCGCGGAGCATCGGATGACGGTTCGCATTCATCCGACGGCGATCATCGAAGAAGATGTTTCGTTTGGTGAAGGCACTTCCGTCTGGGACAATGTGCATATACGGCACGGCTCGAAGATAGGCGAGCAGTGCATCATCGGAGAGAAAACTTACATCGCCTATGACGTGCGGATAGGCAATCGCGTCAAGATCAACGCCTTCGTTTACATCTGCAACGCTGTCGCAATCGAAGACGGCGTGATGATTAGCGCGGGCACAATCTTCACCAACGACCGCTTTCCCCGCGCGACTACTTCCGACTTAAAACACTTACGATCTTCCGAGCCTGATGAGCATACGCTGCCGACTCTGGTGCGCGAGGGCGCGACCATCGGCGCGGGCAGCACGATAGGCAACGATCTTTCCATTGGCCGCTTTGCTATGATAGGCATGGGCGCGCTGGTCACACGGTCTGTGCCGGACTTTCATCTGGCCGTCGGGCATCCGGCAAAGTCTGTCGGCGCGGTCTGTCGTTGCGGCCAGATGCTGTTTCGTTTTCAAGACGAAGGAGACACCGAAACTTTAGAGGTCGCGTGCGCCGCCTGCGATTTACGCTATGCAATCCACAACAGAGTTGTTACAGAACTCAACCCGCCCGTCTGAAATTTTCACAGGTGAAGCGAAGCCTATGGAATCACGGTCTAACGGAGAACGCTGGGCTGTGATTGGCGGCGGGATGCTGGGCATGACGCTCGCGCATCGTCTCGCGGGACAGGGCAAGCGCGTCACGCTCTTTGAAGGCGCAGATCATCTCGGCGGCCTTGCGAGCGCGTGGAATCTTGGCGATGTGGTGTGGGACCGTCACTATCATGTGACGCTGCTCTCCGACACTGTGCTGCGCTCGCTCCTTGAAGAGTTGGGATTAGAGAAAGAGATTGAATGGGTTGAGACGCGCACGGGTTTCTATACGGACGGCAAACTCTATTCGATGTCGAACACGCTTGAGTTTCTGCGTTTCCCTCCGCTCGCCATGCCGCACAAACTGCGGCTCGCGCTGACAATCTTCTACGCTTCGAGAGTTAAGGATTGGAAGAGGCTTGAAAAGATTTCCGTTGCCGATTGGCTGCGTCGCTGGTCCGGTCGCGCGACGTTTGAAAAAATCTGGCTGCCGCTGCTGCGCGCCAAGCTCGGCGAAAACTATAAGAAGGCATCCGCCGCCTTCATCTGGGCGACGATTGCGCGCATGTACGCGGCGCGGCGCACGGGTTTGAAGAAAGAGATGTTCGGCTACGTCCCCGGCAGCTATGCGCGCATCCTCGAACGCTTCGCTGCGAAACTTAAAGATGAAGGCATTGCTATTAAACTTTCTCATGCCGTAAAGAAAGTTGAGCGCAAAGGTGATGAAAGAATCAGCATCGAATTTGAGAACGGCAGCGTAGAAGAGTTTGATAAAGTTGTGTTGACTGTTCCGGCGAGCGTTGCAGCGAAAGTTTGCGCGAAGCTCTCGGAAGAAGAAACAGCGAAGCTCAAAGGCGTTGAGTATCAGGGAATCGTCTGCGCGTCTCTGTTGCTGAAAC
Source organism: Pyrinomonadaceae bacterium (assembly GCA_049593215.1). Taxonomy (GTDB): domain Bacteria; phylum Acidobacteriota; class Blastocatellia; order Pyrinomonadales; family Pyrinomonadaceae; genus JBAWGU01. The sequence goes on along the minus strand of JBAWGU010000151.1, from coordinate 1,564 downwards.
GTCCTCTTGCGAATTTCTACGTCACGAACATTACTGACGGGGACGTTCCTTTCACTGCCGTGATAGAGATGTCCGCGCTCGTTGACCGCAAGCAGTTTGGCGGGCACGCTCTCGTTTATCTTCCAAAGTATGTGGCTTCGGATGATGCGGCTTTCAACTCTTCGGATGAAGAGTTGAAAGAGAGATTCCTGTCTGCGCTGGAGCGTATGTATCCAGACTTCAAACGCGATGACGTACTCTGCTTCCGCGTCTCAAGGGTGCGCCACGTGTTCCCGATTCCGACGCTTAACTACTCGGAGCGTTTGCCGCAGATAGCAACGTCAATTCCAAACGCTTACATCGTCAACTCCGCGCACATCGTCAACGGCACGCTCAACGTCAACGAGACAGTGCAGCTTGCCGAAAGAGTTGCCGCGCAACTCTTAGCACAATCATCTGAATCGGCTTCAGCCGTCGTCGGTTAGGACAGAAAGTTTGTTGATGCAGCTCTCAAACTCTTTGATCAGTCAATACAGCATGGCGCACAGCAGTCATCTTGAAGAGGGAACAGAGGCTCTGACGCTAGTGCCTGTGCAATGCTGTATTTGCGAGATGGATGATGCTGTGCCGGTAGCTGTCGGTGAAGACTTCGAGTATCACACCAGCCCTGATAGCTTTCTGGCGTTGCGCTGTCAAGGCTGTGGGCTGGTGTATCTCAACCCGCGCCCTTCTCTGGACGAGACGTTGCGCATCTACCCGCAGAACTATCATGCCTTCGATTTTTCCGAAGAGCGTTTCGGCCTCGCATACAAAGTGCGCCGCTGGCTTGAATCGCGCCGTGCGCGCTCGTGGTGTCGCAAGCTGGGCGACGACGCGCGCATCCTTGATGTGGGTTGCGGCGACGGCTTTCACCTGCGATTGTTGCGTGACATTGGAAAGCACGGGTGGCAACTTGAAGGCGTGGATTCGGACGAACGCGCCGTGATGGCTGCTGGCCGCGCCGGACTCAAAGTGCATCAGGGAACTGTGGAGCAACTCGATCTGCCCCGTGACAGTTATGATCTGGCTCTCCTCATACAGACCATAGAGCACGTAGCTAATCCACCTGCCGTCGTGCGAGCCGTGCGCTCGTTGCTCAGGCCCGGTGGCTCTCTCATCATCGTTACGGACAACGCCGACTCGCTCGACTTCAAGCTTTTCAAAGGGCGGCACTGGGGCGGCTACCATTTCCCAAGACATTGGAATCTCTTCAATGCTGAATCCCTGCGCGCGCTTGCCCGTAAAGTTGAGATGGAGGTTGATTCTCTACAAACTATGGTCAGCCCGGTCAACTGGACGTATTCAATTCGTAACACGCTTGTGGACTGGCACGCGCCGCAGTGGCTCGTCAATCGCTTTAGCTTGAAATCGCCCGGTGCGCTCTCCGCGTTCACTGTCTTCGATACGATGCATCAACTCGCGGGCAGAGGCGCGCTGCTTCACGCCGTCCTGCGAAAAGAAGGAACGAAACAGCAGGAGGCGGAAAGCAGTAGTCAGTAGCCAGTAGCCAGTAGTCAGTAGAAACAGCTTTTCATGCTGGCTACTG
>JBAWGU010000150.1:0-6669 GCA_049593215.1 Pyrinomonadaceae bacterium | reverse complement strand
ACTTTTTATGCTGCCTAACGAGATTGCTCATTACTGTCAGAAGTGCCTGGCCGCGAATCCTTTGGGGTTGGAGTTTTGCGGGCGGTGTGGGACGCGCTTGATGTTGATAGTCGAGCCGCCCGCGATGCGTTTCGAGACAGGCAATGCGAGCGTCTATAACGAGGATCATCTGCTTGAGCGCGTCTCGGCTCTGGAGAATATGCTGTCGCGTTTGACAGAGCGTTTGGAGCAGACGCTCGATCTGCTCTTGCGACAGGCGCAGAATACTTATCTCGATCATACTTTGATTGAGACGCTCGTGAGTGTGCTCAATGATGCGGGAACGGTCAGGTCTGAGAAGGTTTACGAGCTATGGCAGGAGCGCGCCCAGAAGGATTCCGGGCAGAAGAATCAGAGCAGTGAGCGCGAAAAGTTAAGCGCGAAGATCATGGAGGGTTACGAGGGCGTGGAGCAGGCAGAGTTTTCGCGCCTTGTGAGGGAAGGACTCAATCTGCTGGGAGATGATGAGCCGTTGGAGGAGCAGTTGCGCGGGCTTCGTTCTCTTGAACGCGCGGCGGCGATTGCGCCTTCAAACGCTGCCCTGTGCGTTTTAATCAGCGAACACCTCTTTGCCCTGCGTAAGATGACTCTGGCGAAAGATTATCTTGAGCGCGCACACGCTCTCGCGCCTGAGAGCAGGAGAATCTGTTTGTTGCTCGGCCTTGCCTGCGCGGACGCGGGCGAAGCGGAGCGTGCTAAAGATTTTTTGGGAAAATCTATGCTCGAAGGCGCGGCTTCGTTTGCGGCCCATTATTGTCTGGGCATGTTGCTCGCAACAGAGGCGCGCTGGCGCGAAGCTCTGACGCAGTTCAAACGCGCGCTTGCGCTGCGCCCTTCGCCGGAAGCGCATTACGTGCTGGGCACGGTCTATTATGAGATGGAGCGCGACCGCATGGCTGCGCGCCATCTGCGTCAAGCGATTGAGACAGACGAAAACTATGCTGCGGCCTTCTTCATGCTCGGCCTTGTGCTCATCAGAACGGGAGAACTCGTGCAGGCGAAAGAAGCTTTTGACGCGGCTTATGCGACGAGCGGAGGCGAACCAATTTATCGCTCCGGCTTAAAGCGCGGAGCTAAGCGGAACAACGCGCTTCCGTCGCTGCTCTTCGGCACGCGCCGCGTTCGCTCGAAGCGTTTATTAACAGGCGGCGATAAACGTCTGGCAAATCTCGTATTTGAAGACGCTTTGCGTTTTGGTTTGCCTGACGCGGATTAGTTTTAAGGCTCACGCGCGTTGACACTTGGGCGCGGGCCGCTATAATAAAACCTTTTGTGCGCAAGGTGTCGAATTGCGCTGTTGTGAACAGAGGGGTGTGAGCGATGCGAATTGAGATTGATAGCCTTGAAAAGGGAAAGGGAACGTTCGCGCACACCTACGAAACGGGCGAAATCGTGCTTGATGAAGGGCACGCGCGTTTGACCAAACAGCCTGAGATAAAGGGCCGCGTCAGCAGAAAAGCGCAAGAGGTCAGCGTCGCGGGCCACATCAGCGCGCAGGCGGAAATTGATTGTGATCGCTGTCTGAAATCCGTGAGCGTGCCTGTTGAAACGGATTTTGAGGTCACGTATGTTCCCGCATCCGACTATGCTCAGGAAGCAGATGCAGCAGAGTTGCAGGAAGAAGATTTAGCGCAGGCCGTCTTCGATGGCGAGTCCATTGATATTGACGAGCTTGTGCGTGAGCAAGTTCTTTTAGCCATGCCAGCACGCGCTCTCTGCGTTGAAGATTGTAAGGGCCTGTGCCCTGTTTGCGGTGCGGACAGAAACGCGGAAGATTGCGCTTGCCAGACAAGCGAGACCGATCCGCGTTGGGCCGCACTCGGAAAGCTGGTAAATGGTAAATAGTTAGTGGTGAATAGACGAACGGTCTTTCTCCATTTACCATTTGCCATTTACCATTTACTAATTCAGAGGTAATTATGCCAAATCCAAAACGTCGCCACTCGAAAGCCCGCACGCGCATACGCCGTGCGCATGATGCGCTGCGCGCGCCGCAGACTTCGCCCTGCCCGAATTGCCAGGAGCCGCGTATGCCGCATCGCGTCTGCCCCAAGTGCGGATTCTATAAGGGCCGCGAGGTCATACACGTAGAAGAGAACGCTTAAGTTTTTAATCGTTATCATCCCCCTTTTGGCAAAACTTGAATAAGCAAGGTCAACAACTGACCGGCAAAGTCGTGCTGGACGCGATGGGCAGCGATCATGCGCCGCACGCAGAGATTGACGGCGCGCTCGCGGCCACGCGCGATCTTGGCATCGGCGTGATTCTGGTCGGGCAGCCTGAGAAGGTTGTGCCGGAATTGCATCGCTGCGGCTGGCGCGGGAACGGTGATCGTGGGATAGAGTTTGTCGAAGCGGCGGAAGTGATAGGCATGGACGAGCCTGTTGCAACAGCCGTCCGCCGCAAGAAGAAAAGCTCTTTGAGAGTTGGCTCGAAGCTGGTTGACGAAGGACGCGCTGACGGACTTGTCTCTGCCGGTAACACCGGCGCGGTGATGGTCACTGCCAAGATGGTGATCGGCATGTTGCCCGGAGTTGATCGCCCTGCGCTCGCCGCGATGATTCCGACGAAGACGGGCAAGCCTGTGCTTCTGCTGGATGTCGGAGCGAATGCCGAGTGCAAGGCTTTTCATCTTGCTCAGTTTGCAATCATGGGTGATGCTTACGCTCGCGCCGTGATGGGTACGCAGCGTCCTTCAGTCGGCTTGATGAGCATCGGCGAAGAGGAAGCAAAGGGAAACGATCTGACGAAAGAAGCGTTTCCGCTCATGCGCGACCTGTCGAGCTTGAACTTTGTCGGCAACGTCGAAGGGCGCGACGTGTTCACAGGGCAGGTGGATGTCATCATCACGGACGGGTTCACGGGCAACGTGATGCTCAAGCTCTCTGAAGGTTTGACGGATGCGATGCTCTCGATGATTAAGAGAGAGCTAACAGCGTCTGCGATGACAAAGGCGGGAGCGATGCTGGCAAAGCCTGCGTTTCGCAATATCAAGAAGCGTCTGGATTACAGCGAGTACGGCGGTGCGCCGCTACTTGGCGTGCAGAAGATTGTTTTAATCGGGCACGGCAGCTCAAACTCGCGCGCCATACGCAACGCTCTGCGCAGCGCGAAAGAGTTTTCTGAAAAAAGAGCTGGCGAAAGCATCCAACGCGGCATCGCTGAAACGAACGCGCGCGAGTACGCCGAACTGGTAAACAGTAAATAGTAAATGGTGAATAGACGAACGATGTCTTTCTACCATTTACCATTTACCATTTACCATTCACCAGAGGATTTGTGATGGCAGATTTTAATGCAGGCATCCTGGGCACGGGCCACTCTTACCCGGAAGGCGTTTTGACGAACGCAGACCTTGAGAAGCTGGTTGACACAACGGATGAATGGATTACGCAGCGCGTCGGCATCAAGCAAAGACGCAAGGCTGCGCCGGGCGAGTACACTTCGATGTTTGCCGTGCGCGCCGCGCGTCAAGCGATTGAGCGCGCGAAGATTGACCCTTCAGAGATTGACCTGCTGCTGTGCGCTACAGTCACGCCGGATCAAATTCTTCCTTCAACCGGATGTCTGGTTCAAGCGGAGCTTGGCGCAACCAACGCCGCCGCGATGGATGTGGTCGCCGCCTGCTCAGGCTTTCTCTACGGACTCACGCTCGCCAACACGATGATTCGCACGGGACAAGCGCGCTACGCTCTGGTCATCGGCGCGGAAGTCCTGACGCAATATGTTGATTACACCGACCGCTCGACGTGCGTCATCTTTGGCGACGGCGCGGGCGCGGCTGTGCTTGGTCCTGTCGAAGCGGAGCGCGGCATACTCGCCACGCGCATTCGCTCGGATGGAAGATTCGCGGAGCAACTCTACTCGCCGGGCGGCGGCACGCGTCTTCCTCCTTCTGCGGAGACGATTGCATCGGGGCAGCACTTTTTTAAGATGAAGGGCAACGAGCTTTTCAAAGTCGCAGTGCGCTCGATGGCAGACATCTCGCGGGAGGTTTTGGAAGAAGCAGGGTTGAATGCTGATGATGTCAATCTCTTCATCCCGCATCAGGCCAATCAAAGAATCACAGACGCGGTTGCAAATAAACTCGGCGTGGATGAAGCGCGCATCTATTCAAACATCTCGCAGCATGGGAACACTTCTTCCGCTTCGATACCGATTGCGTTGGATGAATGTGTAGAGGCTGGGCGCGTCAAGGCTGGCGATCTTGTGCTGCTGGCTTCATTCGGCGGCGGCGTAACGTGGGGCGGCGTGTTGTTGCGCTGGTAAAATAGGGATGCGTGCGATTAAAAATATTGCGGTTGCGACATTTGTTTTTCTGTTGATGAGCGGCGCGGCGTTTTCGCAGAGCAACGGCTACTCGTTTCTGGTTTCAATCAAAAACGCGAGCGGGCAGCCGATTAAAAACGCCTGCGTCAGTTTTATTCCGAAAGAGGGCGAGATACTTTTTCGCAAAGCTGACAAGCACGGGCAGGTCCATCTGGTGAAACTCTTGCCCGGAGCATATCGCATCGTCGTTAAAGTTGACGGCTACGTCGCGCAGAAGCGAGAGGTCACGCTCTCGTCAAGCGAAGAGGCTGTAGCTTTCACTTTGGAGCCGCGCACCGAAAGATGAGCGCACGTCTGGCTTACATATTTCCGGGACAGGGGTCGCAAGCCGTCGGGATGGGGAAAGATTTATCGTTGAACTTCCCTGCATCCCGCAAGGTCTTTGAAGAAGCAGACGACGCGCTCGGTTTCAAGATTTCCGAACTCTGTTTCGGTGGCTCGCCCGATGAGTTGCAGTTGACTGAGAACACTCAGCCAGCGATTCTGACAACATCCGTTGCGGCGTTGCGCGCAATGCAGGCGGAAGGTTTTCCTGAACCGGATTTCGTCGCGGGCCATAGTCTAGGCGAATACTCTGCGCTCGTTGCGGCAGGCGCGCTCTCTTTGCGAGACGCCGTGCGAACGGTGCGCGCGCGCGGGCGTTACATGCAGGAGGCTGTGCCCGTCGGAGCGGGCGCGATGGCCGCAATCTTAGGCGCAGACTTGCAGACCATCGAAGAAGCTTGCAACGAAGCGCGTGATGGAGAGGTTTGCTCTCCTGCGAACATCAACTCGCCCGGTCAGGTTGTGATTGCCGGAAACGCTGGCGCAGTTGATCGCGCGATAGAGCTTTTGAAAGAGCGTGGCGCGAAACGAGCCGTTAAGCTGAACGTGAGCGCGCCGTTTCATTGCGCGCTGATGATGCCCGCGCAGGAGCGTTTGGCTGAAGACCTTCGGCAGGTAGAGTTTCAGGATTTGCACGCGCCGCTCGTGACGAATACGGATGCGAAGGCAATCAGCAAAGGCACGGAAGCGCGAGATGCTTTAATCAGGCAGGTCTCTTCGACTGTGCGCTGGAGCGAATCTGTACAGCTTTTAATCGGCGAAGGCGTGACGACTTTCTTAGAGATTGGGCACGGCAAAGTGCTCTGCGGATTGCTCAGGCAGATTGACCGCAACGCTCGTTGTCTAAATGTGGAAAGCACGACGAGCTTGAGAGAGGCTCTGGTAACTTTTGGTGAGAAAGATTTGATCAGTGAATGAAGCTTAAACGCTCGTCACTTGTCACTCCTGACTCATCACTGCTTTAATACGTTTTTCAAATAATCACAGAGGAGTAAATCAAGATGCCCGATCAAGAGATCGAGAATAAAGTGAAGCAGATCATTGTTGACGAATTAGGTGTGGACGAAAATGAAGTCACACCCAACGCGCGTTTCATTGATGACCTGGGCGCGGATTCGCTCGACACGGTTGAGCTGGTGATGCGTTTTGAAGAGGAATTCGGAATCGAAATTCCAGACGAAGACGCAGAGAAGATTCAGAGCGTCCGCGACGCTTACAACTACATAGACCAGCACAAGAAGTAATGCAGTAATGAGTGATGAGTAATGAGTGATGAGTAAAAGGAAATAGCTTTTCTCTCATCACTCATCACTCATCACTCATCACTGCTCTTAAAAGGAGCATTAACCTTGAATCGTCGCGTCGTGGTTACGGGCCTCGGCCTTGTTACGCCTGTCGGAAATTCAGTTGAGACCACGTGGTCTGCTCTGATGAGCGGGCGTAGCGGCGTGGATTACATCAAGAGGTTTGATACGGAGAAGTTCTCCGTCAAATTTGCCGCCGAAGTTAAAGACTTCGATCCGCTCACGTTCATCCCGAAGAAAGAGGCGCGCAAGATGGGCGCGTTCATTCATTACGCCATCGCCGCCTCAATCGAAGCGATGCGGGATAGCGGGTTCACTCTGACCGAAGACGGCAAGTTTCCCGCAGACATCGCCGAGAACGTAGGCACTTACATCAGCAGTGGCATCGGGGATTTCTGGGCCATCGAACGCGAGCACTCAAAGCTCCTGGACGATGGCCCTGATCGCGTCTCGCCCTTCTTCATCGTGTCGGCAATCGTCAACCTCGCGGCAGGGCAAGTCTCGATTCGCTTCGGCGCGAAAGGACCAAACTCCGCGACGGCGACAGCCTGTTCCGCAGGCGCGCACGCCATCGGCGACAGCTTCAGGATTATTCAACGCGGCGACGCGGACGTGATGATCTGCGGCGGCGCGGAATCCGCCATCACGCCGATGAGCGTCGCGGGCTTCGCTT
>JBAWGU010000149.1:0-4512 GCA_049593215.1 Pyrinomonadaceae bacterium | reverse complement strand
CTACAGAGATGCGCGACACTATACCGCCAAGCACCACCAATAAAGATAATAATAAGGATTTTATAAACACACACCCAAACAAAGATGGTGTGCGTGTGGGTTCTAAATTCACTATCGAAGAATGCAGAAAGTACGCTGAACATCTGCGGTCCACTGGACAGGGAATTAATAATCCAGGGGGCTATGCGACAACCATTCATCGCACCGGCGAGGCAGATCTGCTGATTGACAATTTTCTACATCCGGAGGCTGCAGATTCGTCTCCAAATCTTGACACCACCCAATGTCCAGATTGCAACGGTAGCGGGTTTTACTATCCGAAGGGAATTGAAGGTGGAGTTGCTCGATGTAAGCATGAGCAACTTCGAAAAGAAGGGAAGTAAATCATTAGTGAGATAATGAATGCCTTCCACAGATGAATCCGAAAACCTTCTTGACCATTTATCTGAGCGCGTCAACGCCAATGGTTGGCGTGTCATCAGCAATCCAAGCCGCCAGCCAGACCTTAAAGCTGATGAGTTGAAGACATTGATCCGGACTATGCAGAGGCGGCAACGAACACCCGGCAAGCGAAAGATAGATGAGACAGATCCGCCAGATGCAGCTTAGGTTGAGACAGAGCAAATTGTGCAGCAAGCTGGTACACAAATTTGCAGGAGACAGCCGGAGCAGACGACAGATGGTCGCTTGGAGCGGAAGGCAGGAGGAGAGAAGTTAAGACATGGTTCAAGAAGCGCATAAGATCAGAACGCTTGAGGAATTGAAGGGACATTCGCTGGAAGACTTACTCCACGAAGTTGCGCGCAGCCGGGAGTCAATCACCGTGGTCTTGGAAGAAGGAGAGTTGGTCACTATTGAGCCTGCCACACAATTGAAGCCGTTGCCGGAGTTGGACGGCCGTGTTCCAGAAGGGTGGAAGGATGCCATCTACTGAAGAAGAGTATGTGCTGTTCGATACCGGCATCTTCATTGGTGCATTGCTCACGGGTGATTCGCGTCACGGGGAAGCGCGACCTCTAGTGGAGGCGGCCCGCCGAGGAGACATGCAGGTATGCACAACCACAGGTATTTTAAGTGAAGTTTACGCCGCATTAACGTGGCAGCAGGTGCAGCCCCCTCACGACCCAGAGCAGGCTGCGGAGGCAGTGAGGCTACTGATTGAGCCGCCGTCGATGATCAGGATTCTTTCTGACAGTCAGGACGTCGCTATTCGGATGCTGGAATTAGCCGCCTCGCGCCAACTCAGGGCGAGGCGAGTGCATGACGGTCGCCATGCCGCTGCCGCCATCGTCGCCGGCATCAAGTCGGTATTCACTAACTCAGCCGCTACGACGCGGATGACTGGAAATCGTTTGAGGGCGATGGCTTGAGTATCACTGGTCCGATCACCACACTGGCTCGCCTGGGACGCGGCTGAGTTGCGGATATCATTAGCGTGTTTCAATTTTTGACTGCCATTTCCAACTGTAAATTGCGCTCCCGGAATTCTCTTTATCCGAACCTGTAGCTGTTCGCCACCTCTTCGTTGAGCGACGTCCGTTCGATCATCTCACATCGGTGCTGCATCGGAGTTCTACTTTTCAATGAACTGTGTGGAAGTGCCATCTCTGACTCGTTCAGTTCACCTGTCGGATAGACCCAGATCCCTTCTGCAAGCGTACCATTCTCCCCTTGAAGTGGGTCGCACTAGCCGATTGGGCCGGAACTTGATCAAGTTAGACGCTTCGCTTGGAACTCAAGGTCGAAAGCTCCTCCCGATAATCACAAGCGTCTGATAAGTTGCAAGTGTGCGGTTCATCCGCGCTTTTGGTGCACAGATAAGCAGCAGTCGCTATAACCAGCGGCATGGATATTACAACACTGCTCGCCGATCCCGCCGCCATTAACCTTCGTCATTTAGTTTCCGAGCCGCACTCCATCACGTTGGTCGTGCAAGCCGTCCAACCGCAAGTCTCCTGTCCCAAGTGTCAGCATCCTTCTTCCAGCCTGCACAGTCACTATCGACGCAGCATTGCCGACCTACCGTGGCACGGCGTCTCTGTCAAGCTTGAACTACACTCACGCAAGTTCCGTTGTCGCAATCAACTCTGTCTACAAAAGGTCTTTTGTGAACGCCTGCCGAAAGTCGCCACTGCTTATGCGCGCAAGACCGTCAGACTTAACGCTGCGTTGACCCTCCTGGCTTTTGCTCTCGGCGGGGAGGCTGGCTCACGTGCTGCCTGCGGCTTGAACCTACGCGTTAGCGGTGACACTCTACTGCGACGCATTCGTCGAGCAGCGATAGCTGAAGCCACGACGCCGAAAGTGCTCGGCGTTGATGACTGGGCCAAGCGTAAAGGCCATAGCTACGGCACCATCCTCGTTGATCTGGAACAACACCAGCCCATTGACCTGTTGCCGGATCGTGAGGCAGCGACGCTCGCCGCATGGCTCACAGCACATCCCGGCATTGAGATCGTCAGCCGCGACCGTTCCCAGGCTTACGCTGCTGGAATCAATGAAGGGGCACCTCGCGCACTTCAGGTGGCAGATCGCTTCCACCTGCTGATGAATGTGCGCGAGGTATTGAAGAAGTTCCTGCTCCGGCAGCAGCGTCAGCTTCGTTGCCAAACAATGGTCGTCAAGTTGAAGACTAAGTCAGTCGTAGAGGGTGACTGCTATGAGCAGTGTCGCCTTCGCCTGTTGCCGCACCTGCAACGCTCAAAGCATCTTCAGCGAAGGAACCGAGATGCACCGCAAGCACCACTTCCTTCCCCACGGCAGGCTGCCTGGATGTTGCTGAGGCCGGAGCAACTGAAGGCTGAAGAAAAGAAAGTCGTTGATGACTTGTGCCAGTTCTTCCCCGAGGTGAGAAGCGCACAGGAGCTAGCGAGAGGCTTCTTCGCAATCGTCAGGGAGCACAAAGCCGGTGAGCTACGGGCCTGGCTGATTGAGGCTGTGAAGAGTCAGATACCCGAGTTCATCAACTTTGCTAATGGCATCATGCAAGACCTGCAAGCGGTCAAAGCCGCTCTCATCTATGACTGGAGTCAGGGGCAAGTTGAAGGCCAAGTCAACCGCTTGAAGTTACTCAAGCGGCAGATGTACGGGCGGGCGAAACTGGACCTGCTACGAGCCAGAGTGCTACATGCGAGTTGAATAAAAAGGTACTTTGATCATTAGGGTTGAGCCTGATTGTGGATCGCTTATTTGCACCAAATACGCGGATGAACCCTTATTTGATATATTATCGGACGCTTTATCTTTTGGTTTGAATAATTTAGCTCAAAAATTACCGGCAGATCGCACACACTCTTACCGGCAGATTGCACACGCTTGATATTCAAAATACCTCCCCTTATAGCCAAGAGAACGCTTAGTTGATACACCATCCAGATCAAACGGGTAAGGTGGTTCTTCCTGCTTCGTTCTAAGCCAGAAAACCAGAAACATGGCTTTCTGGTTATTGGGAAAGGCGCTCTTCAATGAAGGCGTTCAGGCTTTTGCCAGCCTTCTTGGCCTGAGTATAAAGCCGTCGGTGCAGATCGGGCCGAATTCTTACAACGAAATTCCCCGAGAACGGCTTGTCTGGCTCTTCCGCCCGCTCCTTGCAGAAGGCGAGATAGTCCTCGACGGATTCCTCAAAAGCCTTCTTCAACTCTTTCACGGAGGTTCCCTGGAATGTAATCACGTCTCGGGTGTTAATGACCTCACCGTGAAAGATGTTAGCGTCCTCGTCAAACTGGACAATCGCCTCATAGCCTTTGTATTTCATAATTCTTCACCCTCCGGTGAAACGCCTGCTTCGGTCAGAAATCGCCGCATTGATACAACTGCTCCCTTATCGGTTTCCTTTTGTGGATGAGGCCTGTGGAAAACGGCCCTCACGCCTCTCAGGGCGATCCGAACCCTTGAACCCCTACCTTCGCTTAACTCCGCTCCAAGTGCTGCAAGCATCTTTTCAATGTCCGACCATAAGATGTTTGACCTGACCGGATCTTCAAAGATGGCCTCCAAAGTCTTCTGATGCTTCTTAGCCATAGAGAGGGAGTATCATTTTCTGATACTATTTGCAAGAAATATTTTTCCAGTCTAGGTAAACCAGATTACCAGAAAACCAGATTTCTAACGTTTAGTATCTATGAGAACTTCCGTGCTCTCTTGAGATAGTTAACCAATGGTGCTAGTTGTTTTATTGGGGTTTTTGCCCCTTTCGGTTTGCTGATGCTGAGATTCCAGCATAGCTTCTTTGCCAAAATCGCTGAAAGTGGACTACGCGCACCTAAAGCTGCTCTGTTTCGTAGGTCAAGTGGAGCGCAAAGCCCAAAAATCGGCCACATCAACTAGCACCAAAGGTTAGTTAGGAATTTGGTGAAGATATAGGCGAACGGGACAGTTGAGTTCTTCTGTCTCGTTCATTTTAGCACGCTGGGTGTGTGGTATTCGAGTTTTGCTGAGAACAATCAAGAGATTATAAGTGCCCTTGAGAGCATCTCAAAGTTTTCTTAAAACTCATCCGGAAGGGGTCTTATA
>JBAWGU010000148.1:0-7325 GCA_049593215.1 Pyrinomonadaceae bacterium | reverse complement strand
CATCTTCATGGAGGATGTTTACTGGCGCACCTTGAAGAAGATGCGGCAGCTCGTGGCCTCTTTTAACGGGCCTCTTAACGCTGCGCCGCTCGCTTAAATTCTATGCTCAAAGATGAAGTAACTAACTCGTCGTCTCAGAAATCGTCAAAGCCTACGGCGAGTCTTTCTCTGGACCTCGACAACCAGTGGTCCTATATGAAGACTCACGGCGATAAAGGCTGGGAATCGTTTCCTTCTTATCTGGACCTGCTCGTGCCGCGCGTGCTCACGTTTTTGAAAGAGCGCGCGTTGACAATCACTTTCTTCATCGTCGGTCAGGACGCTGCGTTAGAGAAGAACACGGAAGCGCTCGCGCAGCTTACCGCCGCAGGGCATGAGATGGGAAATCATTCTTTCCACCATGAACCATGGCTGCATCTCTATTCCGAGCAGGAGGTCGAAGACGAGTTAAAGCGCGCGGAAGAGCAGATCGAATGCGCCACAGGTTACAGGACCAGAGGTTTTCGCGGCCCCGGTTACAGTCTCTCGGATGCGGTCCTGAAAGTGCTGGCGCATCGCGGCTACAAGTACGATTGCTCGACGCTTCCCACCTTCATCGGGCCACTCTCTCGCGCCTACTATTTTATGACCTCGAAGCTGACCGAAGAAGAGAAGCAGCAGCGCAAGATTCTGTTCGGCACGGTGCGCGACGGCCTGCGCCCAGTAAAGCCTTTTCGCTGGCAACTAGATGACGGCGCGAGTCTCGTTGAGATTCCCGTCACGACAATGCCGATTTTCAAAGTGCCGATTCACGTCAGCTACCTGCTTTACCTGAGCGCGATCTCTCCGTTTCTGGCTCTCAACTATTTTCGCTTCACGCTCAATCTTTGTCGCTTGACGGGCACAGGTCCATCGCTGCTGCTTCATCCGCTCGATTTTCTGGGGCGCGACGACATCGAAGCTTTATCTTTCTTTCCCGGAATGAAACTCACAAGCGAAGAGAAGATGGCAACGGTCAGCGATGTCTTGCGCCTGTTCTCTGCTTCATTCAACGTCGTGAATGTCGGGCGGCACGCGGATGAAATTGCTATGTCGGATAAGCTGCCTGTCGTCGAGTCGAAGCGGGAATTGACGGGGAAGAAATTTGATGCGGCAAAGCAGGAACGTCATGCCTGAGCCTTTCTTGGATTGAGAGCGACGGAGGCGCGATATAACAGTAGCCCACGGCGCAAGCCGTGGGTTTACAGAGCAAGGTGGATAAATAAGCCCTCGAAGAGGGCGACATAAACTCCACGCCATCTCTGAGCCATACGGAATTTATGCCGCTACCTTCGGTAGCTCAGATGATTCTTACTTGACGCTTTCCCACAGCTTACGCTGTGGGCTACTGATATGTCGTCACTCCGTGACTGAAAAGATCGTTCGTGTAAGCTGGAAATTTCATGCTCAAACTCTCCAACAGGTTCTGGCTTCTGGCAGGGCTGCTGCTCTTCGTTGGCCTCGTCTATGGTTTGAGCTATCCGGCGACTGAGCCTTTCTTCAACAACGACGAGACGCGGCATGTGATGACGGGAGTCTATTTCAGAGACTTGCTCCATGACATGCCCTTCGGTCAACTGCGCGCTTACACCGTCAACTACTACCTTCAATATCCTGCGCTCGGCCTCCTTGTCTGGCCGCCTCTCTTTTACATCACCGAAGGCTTGTTGATGAGCGTCTTCGGCACGTCGCTCGTCGTGGCAAAGTCGCTTGTAGCCGTTTACGCCCTTGTTGCCTGCGCGTATCTCTTCTTCCTCGTCGCGCGCACGCATGACACTACGCGGGCCGCGATAGCCGTGCTGGTCTTTGCGCTCTCTCCGCTCATCTTCCAGTTCTCGCACTACGTCATGCTTGAGCTGCCGACTGTGGCGATGGGGCTGGCCGCGACTTTCTATTTTGTACGCTACATGGATGAGGAACAGCGGCGCGATCTGCTGCTCGCCGGACTCTTTTCCGTGCTCACTGCGCTAACCAGATTCGACGCTATTTACCTGTTGCCGCTCTTCGTCATCCTGCTCGTCGCGCGCGGACGTTTGGGCATTCTCAAGCGCAAAGAAGTTTGGATTGTCGCGGCGGTCGCAATCCTGCTTGTGCTGCCCTTTTATGCGATGACGACGGCGAGCATGGGCTGGCTTCATTTCAAGAGCGTGACGGAACAGGTTGATGCGGGACAGCCAGCTTTCTTCTCGCTCAAGCGGCTCTTCTTTTACCCGTCAAAGCTTCCGCAACAACTAGGCTGGCTCGCGCTTGTGCCCGCAGTCGTCGGCATTGTCTATAGCATGAAGACTTCGCGCCGCAGCCAGACTCTCATATATTTCGCAATTATCGTCTCGGTCTTCTTAACCTTTACGCCGGTGGCGGAGACGGATTCGCGCCACACCATCTACTGGATTCCCGCGTTCGCGTTTTTTGCTGCCGAAGGAATCGCTCTCCTGACCGCGTGGCTGCGACAGCCGAAGCTCTATTTGCCTTTAGCCGCACTGCTCATTCTGGGAATGACGTGGCACGCCTTTTCAAAGCCACTGGCACACATGCGCGGTTATGAAGAAGCTGCGCAGTACGTCGTTGCAAATTCCAACACTTCACCGTTCTGTTTATTTCAGGGACACTTGAACGGCAACTTCGTTTATCAAGTTCACCGCCATGACGCGGACCGGAAGCTCTGGGTCTTGCGCACGGACAAACTACTCTTCAGCGTGCTGGTCAACGCAGGGGTCGAGTACAAGCAGTTTACGGAGAACGATGAAGAGATGCTGGCGACGATCTACAAATACGACCCTGAGTTCATCCTGATTGAAGAGACGCAAGGGGCAGAGACGATTCCCGCCGAGAATCATGTGAGAGAAGTTATTAACAATCATCCCGAACGATTCCGTCTTGAAAAAACTTTTCCTATCGAAAGCACGGACACAGGATTTTTCTCCGGGCAGATTAAAGTCTTCAGAAACATTTTTAGAAACACCAATCCTGACCGCCACCTCAATCTTGAAATACTGATGCTCCGCCGCTCGCTACAGACAGACGTGCCGTAAAGAAGTAAAAAGGTAAAAGTAAAAAGGCAAAAGTGTGGGGAAACCACATTTTAATTACAAAGCTCAAGCGTGAGTGCTGTAATTAAAAGTTGGCTTCCGCCTCACTTTTGCGTTTTACCTTTTTCCTTTTGCCTTTGCGAAGCGACCTATGCAATATTAACGAACTCCCGAATAACGAGCGCCGAACTGTGAAGACTCGCGCTTCGTTCTTATAATAAAACCCGATCATGGACATTATCGTTGAAGGCACAGTCATCGCGCATTACCGCATCCTTGAGCCTCTGGGCGCAGGAGGCATGGGCGCAGTTTACAAAGCTTACGACGAGAAGCTGCATCGCACGGTGGCTCTCAAAGTGTTGCCGCCGGATGCTGTTTCTCAGGCAGACCGCCGCCGCCGTTTTCTGCAAGAGGCACGCGCCGCTTCAGCCTTGAACCACCCGCACATCCTCACCGTCTATGAGATAGGCGAAGCCGACGGCAAGCCTTACATGGCGATGGAATATATACAGGGCGAGACGTTGCGCACGAAGATTGCTTCGCGCTCGCTCGGTATCAAAGATGCTCTTGAGCTTGCCATACAGATTGCCGAAGGTCTCGCCAAAGCGCACGAGCACGGTATCCTCCATCGTGACCTCAAGCCTGAAAACCTGATGGTGAGCCATGACGGCTACGCGAAGATTCTGGATTTCGGCCTCGCAAAATTGATTGAGAAGCGACAACGCGCGATCACAGTAGGAGACAGCGCGGAGAAGACGCTTATTCAAGTCAACACGCAGTCGGGGACGATCATGGGGACGATCAACTACATGTCGCCCGAACAAATCCTCGGCCAGAGAGTTGACCTGCGCAGCGACATCTTCTCCTTTGGCATCGTGCTCTACGAAATAACGACAGGCGTCTGTCCGTTCGCCAACGACAACCGCATTGACACGATGCACGCCATCCTTCACAAAGAAGCGCAGCCGCCCCACGCCGTCAAAGCAGGTCTGCCCGTCGCGCTTCATCAAATTCTCATGAAAGCTCTGGCTAAAATTCCGAAGCAGCGCTATCAAACTGTTAAAGAACTCTGCACGGAACTCAAGACACTCAAACGCGATCTTGAGCTAGGGCGTGCTGCGGTTGCTCCGGCCAGAACCAAGCTTGTCTTGAAACGCGTTACCGCTCTGCCGCGCCCCGCAAAGATAGATTACGAAAAGGAGTTGAACGAATCTCAATACAAAGCGGTGACGACGATTGATGGACCACTGTTAATTGTTGCGGGCGCGGGAACAGGGAAGACGCGCACGCTCGTCTATCGCGTCGCGTATCTGATTGAAAAGGGCATTCGCCCTGAATCAATTTTGCTTCTGACCTTCACGCGCCGCGCTGCGAAAAATATGCTAGTGCGCGCGGGCGCGCTTGCAGACGAGCGTTGCCAGAGAGTCGCGGGCAGCACGTTCAATTCAATGGCTCACTCCGTCCTACGCAAATATCCTGAGCTTGCGGGCACTGTGCGCAACTTTACCGTGCTGGATTCGAGCGACACGGAAGACCTCATTGATTTGCTGCGCCGCCAGATGCATCTTACGAGAGACCGTCGCTTCCCGCGCAAGCGCACCATCTGCGCCATCTTCAGCATGGTCGCCAACAAACTCCTGCCGCTCGAAGAAGTGCTCAATCAACATTACGCGCAGTTTGCGCACGAAGGTGAACAGCTTGAAAAATTGTTCCGCGAGTTTGAAGCATTCAAGCGCGCCCGTCATCTGTTCACTTACGACGACTTGCTCACGCGCGTGCGCGAAGCTCTCGAAGAGCATGACGAGTTGCGGCTGAAACTTTCAGAGCAATATCGCTACATCATGGTTGACGAGTATCAGGACACGAACAGGCTACAGGCGCATATTGTGCGTTTGATGACGGCGACGCATTCAAACGTCGCTGTCGTAGGCGACGAGTGTCAGGCCATCTATTCGTTTCGCGGGGCAAGCTTCAAGAACATGCTTGAGTTTCCCGAACTCTTCCCCGCCGCCGAGGTTATCAAACTCGAAGAGAATTTCCGCAGCACGCAACCCATCTTGGACGTTGCCAACTCGATCATCAGCGAAGCGAGTGAAGGTTATCAAAAGCATCTCTTCTCGCGCATGTCGGAGGGCCAGCAGCCCGTGCTTGTGAGCGCACGTGACGAGAATGAGCAGTCGCGTTTCATCGCAGAGCGGATTGACGAGATGAGAGGCGAAGGCGTGCCGCCACATGAAATCGCCGTGCTCTTTCGCGCCAGCTCGCATTCGTTCGATCTGGAAATCGAGCTTGCCAAGCATGGCATTCCTTTCCGAAAGTTCGGCGGGATAAAGTTCGCGGAATCCGCTCACATCAAAGACGCGCTCGCCTTCCTGCGCGTGGTCGTCAATCCTTCGGACGTGCTCTCGTGGTATCGCGCGCTCAAACTCATTGACCACATCGGCGATGCGACCGTCGAACAGATTCTTGAGCATCTTGGAGTTGAGAGAAGAGAATTCAAGACGCCGAAAGCGAAAGAGAGTCTCTTTAATAAGCTGAAACAGTTTCCCGCGCGGGCAAGTTATCAAACACAGCTCGTGCGGCTGGCTAACGTCCTGAGAACTGTCGTCGAGAACAAATCGCCGCGCACGCAGCTTTCAGCAGTCCTGCGTTTCTACAAGCCAATCTTGCAGAGTCGCTACGACGATCACCAGCGAAGGCAGCGCGACCTTGAGCACTTGCAGGCAATCGCCAAAAGGTATCAGAACGCGGGAGACTTGCTCGCAGACGTTGCAATGGACCCGTCGGACGCGGCGACGATGGATGAAGCCGCGCGAAGCGGAGGCTTTGTCACGCTCTCGACTGTGCATTCCGCGAAAGGTTTAGAGTGGAAAGCTCTCTTTGTCATCTGGATGATGGACGGGTGGTTTCCTTCTTCGCGCTCATACGAAGAGTTTGAGGATATGGAGGAAGAGCGCCGCCTGCTCTACGTCGCCACGACGCGCGCCAAAGAGCAACTCTATTTCACGTACCCGTCAACCGCGTACAGAGGCGGCGAACCCGATGTGCTTCCCACAGTCTCAAGATTCCTTGAGCCTGTGCCTTCAGAAATTCTTGAGCGCGCGACTCTATTTTAACAGGCCAACGAATCTTGCGATGCGCCCCTGTTCGCCTGCGGCCCAGCCAGTGTTGATTCGACCGGCAAAGCTGGCAGTGTGAAAGCCTTCCGTCCCGACGCTCCTCCAACTTCTTCCATCGTCAAGCGAATAGTCTGCGCCTGTCGGCCCGACGGCGAGCCACGCGTATGAGCTTGCGAATTTCGCGTAAGCGACGCATGAGCGATAACCTTTCGGCTGATACTCTTTCACAATCGTCCACGTTCGCCCGCCATCATTGGTCGTCGCCGCATTATTTATAGCTCCGCTCTCATCCTGATAGTCTCCGCCAACAACTACGCCGTGCATTGCATCTCTGAACGCGATGGAAAAGATACCTGCGGTCTTGCCACTGATGATCGGCGTCGCTGTGACTTGCCACGTGCGCCCTCTATCGGTTGAGCGAAACACGCGAGCGCCTTCCGGCCCGCCCGTGCCAAACCAGACATTGCTCTTTCCCTGCACAGTGATGCAAGTGCCGCTTGCCGCAAACGCTCCTTCGCCTGTCAACGCAGGCGGCATCCCTTCCGGCGGCATCTCTTTCCACGTCGCGCCGCCATCAGAAGTTGTGATGATAAGGAAACGCCCGCCCGCAGGATCGCTAACGGCGATGCCGTGACTGCGATCCCAGAAAGCCATCGCGTCAAAAAAGGCTGCGGGCTTGTTGCTCTTGAACTGCATCTTCCAACTTTTGCCGCCGTCCGTCGTCTTGTAGATACGCGACTTCTCGCCCTCGCCGATTGAGAGCAGGTAAGCAGTGTCAGCATCGAACGCATCAACGTCTCTGAAATCGAGTTCTGATGCTTCGGGAACAACTGCGCTTTGCCACGTCCTTCCGCCATCAATCGTGCGCGCATAAGTCCCACGCTCGCCGCTCGCCCAAGCGACACTCGCGCTGACCGCGCTCACGCCGCGAAACCGAACGCTCGTCCCGCTCTGTTGCGCGACCCACTGCGCATGAGCAACGGAAACAAAGAGCATGAAAGATGAGAAGAGAAGGATTGTCTTTATCAAATGTCTCATAGATTCAGAGTCTATCGTAAAACTGTAGGGGCAGGGTTTGTCCCTACCCGTATGATTCACAGAAAATTCAAACAGGATGGACAGGATGAATAGGATAAAGAAAAGGATTGACTCATTGAAT
>JBAWGU010000147.1:0-2491 GCA_049593215.1 Pyrinomonadaceae bacterium | reverse complement strand
GTTTTTACGGTTCGTCGCCGCCCTTCTTGCCTTTCTTGGTTGGCGGAGTTGCCTCGCGCGGGCGCGTGGTTGTAGAGGGTGGTGGCGGAGCGTCTGCGTGAGGCGTTGTCGCCTCTGTTCTTTTAGGCACAACGCTTGTTGGTGTGGTGGTGGCGGGAGACTCTTCGCCGCCAAGCTTAGGAGGTGGCGGCAGCGTCACCTGTTCGAGCTTGGGTTCCGTGATCGCAGTCGGCATCGCGTTGGGGTCTGACTCATCCTGCTTCCGGGAAAACTTTGCCGCTAATTCCGCACGCTCTTCTGACATCTCGCGCTGGCGTTGCTTGATTAGTTCCTTCATGTCTTCGGGCATCGAAGGCGCTTTGTCGAAATTCTCTTTCGGCTTGCCCTTGAGAAAATCTTTCATGAAGTCAACGAAGAAGGGAAGCGCGCCGTGTCCTCCGGTCATGTCGTTTCCGAGCGGCTTCTTCCTGCCGGGATAACCCATCCAGATGCCCGTGACGTAAGTCGGCGTATAGCCTAAGAACCACACGTCCGTGTGATCGTTGACGGTGCCGGTCTTGCCCGCGAGCGGCACGCCTAAAACTCTCGCTCCCGTCGCCGTGCCGTTCTCAACCACGCCGCGCATCATCGAAACCATCGTCAGCGCAACGTATTCGCTCGTGACCTTGTAGGTCGTCTTCTCCCACTCTTCGAGCGGCGCGTCGTCACGATCAAGCACGCGGCGCACGATGTGCGGCTCGACTCTGATGCCCTTGTTCGGAAAAGCCGAATAGGCGGAGACCATCTGGTCCAGAGGCACTTCCGTCGCGCCCAAAGCGGAAGGAAGATAGGGAGCCATCGGCACTTTAATGCCGAAGCGACGAACCATCTGCGCGCCCGTTTGAATGCCAACGGTTTCAAGCAGGTGAACCGCAGGAATGTTTAAGGATTTAGCGAGCGCGATTTTCATCGGCACATCGCCGTTGCCTGTCGAGCCGTCGTAGTTGTGCGGCTGCCAGTTGCCGATGCTGATGGGAGCGCCGCTCACTGTTGTGTCGGGCGTCATGCCCCACTCGACTGCTGCCGTGTAGATGAAAGGCTTGAAGGCGGAACCTGTCTGGCGATATGCCTGCGTCGCGTTGTTGAACTTGAAGGTGTAGAAATCATAGCCGCCAACCATCGTGACGATCTCGCCCGTCTTCGCGTTCAAGGTCATCATCGCGCCCTGCACCGCAGGAATCTGAGATAGCTCAACTCTCAGGCGACGATTCTTTTCGTCAACCTCCGCAATCTTAAACTCCGCAAGGTAGCCCGGCTTGAACTCATTCCTCGGAAGACGATTGCCCCATCCCATCTCTTTCGCCGTCACGGTTGCGCTGTACGTGCCAAAGCGCGCTTCCGCTTCGTTTCTTGCCGCATCAACTTTCATGATGAGGCCCGTCAGGTATTTGCCCTGAGTGTAATCGTTGCCGTACCAGTCCGGGTGCTTGTAGCCAGCAAGCTCCTGCGCGGTGGGCGGTCCCTGTCCATCATTAACGGAAGTCGGAATCGTCGTGTAAGTGGAACGCCAGCCCGCGTGCGAGCGGTCGTAGCGACGCAAGCCTTCACGCACAACTTCGACGGCGCGCTTCTGCGCTTCGACGTTAATGGTCGTATAAACTTTCAATCCGCTCTGCGCCACGCGCGTCGTGTACTTGTCTTCCAACTCCTGACGAATGTATTCAACCGGATAATCGAAAGGCGATGAGCGTTCCCTTGATTGATAAAAAGCTGTGTCCGCGAGTTGAATCGGTTTGGCTTTCGCGGCATCCGCTTCCGCCTGAGAGATGAAGCCGTACCTCGCCATCTGGTCCAGCACGATGTTGCGGCGCTCTCTGGCTTCCTTCGGGTGCGTGGTCGGCGAATATTCTCCGGGAGCTTTCGGGATGCCCGCGAGCAGCGCGGCCTCCTCTATCGTCATATCTTTCGCCTGCTTGCCAAAATATGTTTCGGCTGCGGCCTCGAAACCGTAAGCGTTCGCGCCTAGAAAGACGTGGTTGACGTACAACTCCATGATCTGATTCTTCGTGTAGTAACGCTCGATCTCAAGCGCCACCGCCCACTCGTTCACTTTGCGCTTCAAGGTCTGCTCTTTGTTGAGAAAGAGATTCTTGGCGAGTTGCTGCGTCAGAGTTGAGCCGCCCTCGCGGCTGCCCGTCGTGAGATTCTTGATGACGACGCCGACGATGCGTATCGGATCAATGCCGACGTGATCGTAGAAACGCGCATCTTCAATGGCGAGCACGGAGTTTTTCACGAGCGGCGGAATCTCTTCGTACTTGAGCGGGATTCTTCGCTCCACCGCAAACTCGCCGATGACAGTCTCGCCATCGTCCGCATACACGCGCGTGACGACGCTCGGACGATAGGTCGCAAGGGCTGCGACTTCGTTGGCGGCGCGCGAGTGGTTGAGTTGATAGGCGGCGACGATGCCGGTCAAGCCTCCGGCGGCAATCGCCAGCAGCAGCACGGC
>JBAWGU010000146.1:0-9670 GCA_049593215.1 Pyrinomonadaceae bacterium | reverse complement strand
GAGAGATGCAATTCAAATAGGCTCGCAAGATAAATTGAATTAATCAACTCAACCAATCTCACAGTCAGGAAGGCGGGCTTGCCCCCGCTGCTTCCCAAATTATTTTCTTAATCGTTCGCTCACTGTGTGACAATCGTTCCCATCTGCACGACCTCGAAATCAGAGCCTTTGACATTCCTGAGCGTGCTCAGCTCATCATCGCTCCAACGCGGGTCGGGCGTGCCACTGATGTACCAGTTAGAGCCGTTGTCCGCGACGATCATGCCGTACTTCTTCATCGCCTTGAGAATCACCTGAATCGCCGGAGAGAATTTCGAGATGTCGAAAGACGCTTTCAGGCGCACGCGCATTCCCATCGGCGGGAGGTTCGCGCTCGTGTTGCTGCTCGCAAAGTGGCGCGCAGGCGCAACGTAAGCGCGACGGCTCGTTTGAACCGTGAAGCGCAAAGCATGTTTGATCTCCTGCTGCTCAAACACTTCGTCGTAACGCACAAGGCCGGGAAAGATAGGCAGCCCCGCAGCATCTGCGGAAGTCCATCCGGCAGTTCTGAGCGCATTTGAGTTAAGGTCAAACACCGCCCCGCTCGCGGCATTCCAACTCGCACCTCCGCTCTGAGGATAAGCGGAGTAAAGCTCGTAAAGTTTCCAGTTGTCTCTATCAATCACAATCACATGGCGGTCGCCGTTGCTGTTTGGTCCACCTTCAATGGGAGCATTCGCCGGAACGGGATACGGGCCGGGGTCGCTCTCGCCGCCGTAGGGAGAAAAGTTGATCGGGACTTTTGTCTGAGAGCCTGCGACGACAACGTAAGGAATGCCGTTCGGCGCACCCGCATAGACTGTCCCGAAGTCCGGATGCAGACCTGTGCCCGCGCCGATACTGTTGATTAAGTTTGCAGAGTTCGGGTCAACAGGAGATGCGGAGATGTCTTGATTCCAAGCGTTGTCGGAAGGGAAAACCTGTTTACCGTGAAGGCTCGCGCCCGCTCCTAAATCCGGCACAGGCCCGCCTCCTGTATCATCGGGCGGCCCGCCTCCGACGTGACCAATACCAACGCGCACGCGGTTGCTCGTTGCTCCGTGATAAGTAACACCGACGAGCACGTCGCCCACATCGCCCAGATTATCGTTGAGGCGCAGGATGATTGAACTCATCCACCCGAAATCAGGCACAGGCCCGACGTACTCAACCTGTAAAGGATAGTGTATGTGCGCGGCGTCTTCCGCATCGGCAGTCACAACGCTCGCGCCTTCGCCGGAAAGCAACGTCAGGTTCGTGGCAAAGAGCATGATGCGTGTGCGGCTGTCGTTGCTGAACAGCACAGGCTCCGTCAGCGCAAACGGCTCGCGCGTAAACGTCACGGCATCCATCGCAATCGCCCGCGTCGAATTCATTTCAGTTATCAACACCGGAGGGCCGCTCGCCGATTCCGTCTTGCCATGCACGCCAAAAATGGCGAGCGCGGCGCAAGCCGTAGCGAGCAGCAAGAGAAACCTGAAGACAGGCGTAGCGCGAGAAGACAGAACAATAAAGCGAAATGCGGAACTCATAAAAGACCCGTTCGTTTCTGCTGATTAAGTAAAGTGAGATTACGGGAGCAAGTCGGGGACTAACAGTTACTACTTTAACCGACAGAGATAATATGTCAAGAGGATTAAAGTCTGAGGTCAATACGGAATTGAGAGCAGGGTAGGACGGACATTCACCGCAGAGGCGCAGAGGTTACGCAGAGGTTACGCAGAGGTCTTGAATGTTTTTCTCTGCGCTAACTCTGCGCGTGCTCTGCGTCTCTGCGGTGAATCTTACTTGCCATACACTCATCTTCAAGTTACTCGCTACTAAAATTATTTACTCAATAACGCCTTGTAAATTATTGTAACAATCGTTACAATTAAATTCCTTGTTACATCAACTATGAATCATGCCAACGCATCACAAGACTGGATATTGCTCATCCACCAGTTGCCGCCGAAGCCGACGAACCTGCGCGTCCGCATCTGGCGCAAGTTGCAGAAGCTCGGCGCGGTCTCAATTAAGAACTCAATTTACCTGCTGCCCTTCAATGAGAAGACGCAGGAAGATTTCCAGTGGCTCAAGCAGGAGATTGAATCGGCTGGCGGTGAGGCGAGCGTGTTTCGCGCAGGCTCGGTTGAAGGCGCGACCGATGATGAGATTATCGCTTCATTTCAGACGGCGCGCGATGACGAGTACGCGCAACTCGCGGCTGAATTGGATGGCTTGACAGGCTCGATCAGCGAACAGAAGCGTGGCGGCCACTTCTCGACCGTCAGGCTGAGCAATTATGAAGCAGAGCTTGACAAGCTGCATACGGAGCTTGAGCGCGTTGTTTCGACAGACTTCTTCAACAGCAAAGGCCGCACGGCAGCGCAGCGCGCATACGAGCGTTGCCGTAAGACGCTTCATGCTTCACAGGCTCAGAGCCGTGAAGGAGCGAAGACACGCGTCTCGAAAATTTCCGGGTTGGACCGCGCGCAATATCAAGGGCGGCGTTGGGTGACGCGGCGCAACCTGCACATTGATCGTCTGGCGTCAGCGTGGCTTATCAAACATTTCATTGACCGTCGCCCTCGCTTTCATTTCGTCGCGGACGGGGAAAATGTGTTGGGCGCGATTCCTTTCGATATGTACGGCGCGGAGTTTACGCATCACGGCGAGGATTGCACCTTCGAGACTTTGATTAAACGCTTCGCGTTGGACGGCGATACGTCTTTGCGCGAGATGGCTGAGATTGTCCATGACATTGATCTCAAGGACGACAAGTTTCACAGGCTTGAAGCTGCGGGCCTCAATGCGACCGTGCTCGGACTCAGCCGCCTGCTCAAGGATGACCGCAAGCTGCTACAACAGTCGAGCATCATCTTCGACGGCCTGTATTCGCTTCTGAGTGAGGTTTCGGAAAAGAACGAAGGGAAGCGTGATGTTAATAAAGGGCGGAGCGTTAAGCATCGTGCAGGGAAGCGAAAAAAGCGCGCCGGGCGCAAATGATTCTCCAACGCCGCCGCGCACAGTCTCGTTTGCAGAGGCGTTTCGCTTCTGGGTCAAACTGGGCTTCATCTCGTTCGGTGGTCCGGCAGGCCAGATCAGCATCATGCACCGCGAGCTTATCGAGCGGCGGCGTTGGATTAGCGAAGAGAGATTCCTGCACGCCTTGAACTACTGCATGTTGCTGCCGGGACCGGAGGCTCAGCAACTCGCCATCTATATCGGCTGGCTGCTTCATCGCACATGGGGCGGCATCGTCGCCGGTGCATTCTTCGTCATTCCTTCCATCTTCGTTCTGTTGCTGCTCTCTTATATCTATGCAGCCTACGGCAACGTGACGGCTGTGGCCGGTGCGCTTTCAGGGTTCAAGCCGGTGGTCGTCGCAATCGTGGTTGAGGCGGTTCTCAAAATCGGGGGCCGTGCGCTCAAACGCCGCGCGCATTTCCTGATTGCAGCCGTCTCCTTTATCGCAATCTTCTTCCTGCGCGTGCCGTTTCCGTTAATCGTGCTGGCGGCTGGCCTCACAGGATTAATCGGCACACGTCTCTGGCCTGAAACTTTCGGCGCTGCGCCACAAAGGAGAGCGGTTGATGACGGGTCGGATGATGAAGGAAACAGTGTTGAGGTTGTAACGCCTGTCATTGACGATAACGCGCCGCCTCCCGCTCACACACTTCCCAACGGCTCGCGCGCAATTCGGATATTAGCTTTGGGCCTCTTGCTCTGGTTGTTGCCGCTGGCGGGATTGATTGCATGGCGCGGGTGGGAGAGCTTACACGCGCAGGAGTACAGGTTTTTCACTCTGGCTGCGCTCATCACTTTCGGCGGAGCATACGCTGTGCTTGCCTATGTCACGCAGGCCGCAGCAGGCGTTTACGGATGGCTCACGCACGCTCAGGCGGTTGACGGTCTGGCTCTCGCGGAGACCACTCCGGGGCCGCTCATCATGGTCTTGCAGTTCGTAGGCTTCATGGCCGCGTGGAACAACCCGCAGGGGATGAGCCAGACGTGGAGCGCAGTGACAGGCGCGCTCCTGACCATTTACGTCACGTTCCTGCCCTGCTTCTTCTTCATCTTTCTCGGTGCGCCCTACATAGAGGTGCTGCGCGGGAACAAAAATCTGACGGGCGCGCTCGGCGGCGTGACGGCGGCTGTCGTGGGTGTGATTCTGAACCTTGCGCTCGTCTTCGGTGTGGCGGTCATCTGGCCGCATGGCTTTGCCGGAGGGACGGGTTGGTTCGCTGCCTTGATGAGCGTGGCGGCATTCGTTGCGCTCTATCGTTACAAGGCGGATGTGCTGTGGGTCGTGCTCGCCGGAGGATTAATCGGTCTGGTGCGGACTCTATTATTGAGGTGACGAAAAATTTATGAGCAGCGCGCACAAAACAATTTCAGGCGGCATCTGTGGAGGAAAGAATGAAAACTGAGAGCGACACTAAACGTGTTCTGTTAATTAGTAACTCGACGCTTTACGGAAGCGGTTATCTGGACCACGCCGAAGCGGAGATACGTGATTTTTTAGGAAACACCGAGCGCGTTCTCTTCGTTCCTTACGCGCTTTATGACCGCGAAGCTTATGCTTCAACGGCGCGGGAGCGTTTTAAGGCGATGGGTTACGAGTTGGAGTCTGTACACACAGCCATAGATGCGCGGCAAGCCGTGAGCGATGCGGAGTCTATCTTCATTGGCGGAGGCAACACATTTCGGCTCTTGAAGGCTCTCTATGATTTCAATCTGTTGCACGCGATTCGACAAAGAGTGGAAGAAGAGGGGATGCCTTATATCGGTTCGAGCGCAGGCTCGAACGTCGCAGGTCCGACAATCAAAACGACGAAAGATATGCCGATTGTCGAGCCGCCTTCTTTCAACGCGCTCGGCCTCGTGAGTTTTCAAATCAGCCCGCATTATCTTGACCCTGACCCGAATTCAACCCACATGGGAGAGACACAGGAAGAAAGGATTCTGCAATTTCTGGAAGAGAACGAGACGACGGTGTTGGGCCTGAGAGAAGGCGCGATGGTGCGTGTGGAAAACGGCAACACTAATTTGAAAGGCTCATCCGGCGCGCGCATCTTTCGCAAAGGATATGCTCCGGTTGAAACGGAGCCGGGAGCGCAACTCAATCAGCTTATTTCGACGAGTTGCGCAGGAGGTGTTTGATGAAAGCGTCGGGAACGTTGTTGCTCAGGCGAACGGAGGTGGCGGAGCTTCTGAGCATTGAAGAGTGCATCGCTGCGGTTGAGCAAGCATTCAAGCTGCATGGGGAAGGTCAGACCACGCCGCCCGGAATTTTAGGCGTACACGCACGCGATGGAGGCTTTCACATCAAAGCCGGATTGCTGGACCTTAATAGATCGTACTTCGCTGCAAAGGTAAATGCGAACTTTCCGCAGAACGTGAAGCGGTTTGCGCTGCCTCTGATTCAGGGAGTGATTGTCTTGTGCGATGGAGAGAACGGCTATCCTCTGGCTCTCATGGATTCAATTGAGATTACGATTCAACGCACAGGAGCAGCAACGGCTGTCGCGGCCAAATACCTCGCCCGGCCTGATTCAAAGATTGTGACCATCTGCGGCTGCGGTAATCAAGGACAGGTCTCGCTGCGTGCGCTCGCCAAACTGTTTTCACTCGAACACGTGTTTGCTTATGACAGCGACGGCGCTCAGGCAGAGAGGTTTGCGAGTAAGCTCTCAGAGGAATTGCGAATTGAAATCGAAGCCGTTCGTGAACTTGAGAAGGCCGTCAAACGAAGTGACATACTTATCACCTGCACCCCCTCGAAAGAGCCTTTCCTAAAGAGAGAATTTGTCGCGCCGGGGACGTTCGTTGCGGCGGTTGGAGCAGATAGCCCGGAGAAGCAGGAGCTTGATCCCGCGTTGATGAGTCGGAACAAGATTGTGGTTGACGTGCTGGAACAGTGTGCCAGCATCGGAGAGCTTCATCATGCTCTTGATGCAGGGATGATTACTAAAGAGAGCGTACACGCTGAACTCGGCGCAGTCGTCGCCGGAATAAAGACGGGCCGCATATCATCTGACGAAATCATCATCTTTGATTCGACGGGGATGGCGTTGCAGGATGTGGTTGCGGCTGTTGCCGTATATGAAAAAGCCTTGAGCGCGGGCAGGGGCACGCTCTGGCAGCTTTCCGATTAAGCTGACCCAGGAGTTTTGCTCTGAGGCGTTGCGAGACGCTTGATAATCTCAAGAGCCTGTTTGTAGTGACGCTTCTCGTGATAGTGAAGAAAATCAACGGCGCGGATGCCGTTCATCTTACCGAGCAGAGGATGCTTCATCCGGACGCGGCTGAGACGCTCTTTGCTGTTCTCAGTACAGAGAGCTTTGAGGGCTGCTCGCGCGCTGTTGAAGTTTTCAATCGCTACCTCTTTCGACGGCGCGTCGAGCGGTTCGACAAATTTGGGCGCGCGAATACGAATCATGCGTGTGCCGACAAGCAGACTCATTGGCATCAGATGTTGACGCAGGCCGGACTTCTGCGGCGGATTCTCAAGCTCTTTGGTGAGCGACTTGACGACGCTCTGCTCTACGAGTGAGAGATGATAAACCAGCTCTGCCAGACTCCACTCGTTCTCCGCAGGCCGCTCGGCAAACCTCTCAGCCGTCACGGGCGTAATCGCGTCCAGCAGTCTGCGATGAAGCGAATCTAATTTGTCGAGCGATCTTTTCATTGAAAGCAAATCATACTTTCGATTCTGAAAGTTTTAAGATTTCGCAGGCAGCACGTACAGGAGGACCGCAAGATAGTGGCAGATGCTTCCAATCAGCACAAAGACGTGCCAGATGGCATGGCCGTGCCGAATCCTCTTCGAGCTAAAAAATATTATCCCGAAGCTATATGTGATGCCTCCCGCGAATATCCAGAAAATCCCTCCCATTGGAATCAGAGCCAGCATTGGCTTGATAGCGATAACGGCCAGCCATCCCATTAAGATGTAGAGCACAACAGCAGCGAACCTGAACCTCTCGCCGACTAATATACGGAACAGAACTCCAACCGACGCCAGCCCCCAGACCAGACCGAGCAAGGTCCAGCCCCACGCGCCGCGCAAAGTGACGAGCGTAAAGGGCGTGTATGTTCCGGCGATGAGCAGGTAGATGCAGCAGTGATCTGCGAGGCATAGAAGACTCTTCGCGCGCGGCGAACGCGCTCCGTGATAGAGCGTGGAAGCCATGTACAGCATGACCAGCGAGACGCCGTAAATTGTGCAGCCGACGATGTGCCATGCGCCGCCGTAGATGCTTGCCAACGCGACGAGAGCCACCAGCCCGATGACGCTCAGCACCAGCCCGATGCCGTGCGTGATGCAGTTGGCGATCTCTTCGACGGGTAATGGGTCTTTAGCTTTCAACATCTATTTCGGGACAGTATGACAAAGATTTTCCACGAGTCAAAATTTTTAAGAGGCATGTTCTCTGAGAGTGTGATTGGCGAAAGAGCAGTTTAACCGCAAAGGACGCGAAGAGAGCGCGCGAAGGTCGCAAAGAGTTCAACTCCTTTGCGACCTTTGCGTGATCCTTTGCGTCCTTTGCGGTTAAGTACTTTGTTTTTTAGACACATTCCTGAAGAAGCTCAAGCGTCAGGGCTGAAGCTGCATCATCAATTCCTGCGGGTTCCAGTAAGCCCAGAGCTTCTGAATTTTCCCGGCATCGTTAACCTCGAAAATATCTATGCCCTCGAAGCGCACGCTGCGCCCGTTCTTGCCCGTGCCCGTGCCTGTCCATTTGACCGCCGCGCCCTTGCCTGTGATGAAGACATGATCGGCAGTCATCTTAACTTCTTTGAAAGCTCCGGCGAGGCCTTCAAAGAAACGGCGTATCTCCGCGTGACCGTTCATGGCAGGAGCATCAACAGGATCGCGGTCCACAGCGTCTTCCGCAAAAGTGTTGATCCACGCGTCTGCGTTCAGGTCACAGATAGCTGCGAAATAATCTTTGACGGTTCTTGAAATAATCTCCGGCGACATTCTTTCACTCACTCCTTATCTTTTGCTCTTTCACGCTCAACCAGAACTCTGCGCAGGATTTTTCCCGAAGCGGATTTTGGAATCTGTTCGATGACCTCAAGGTGACGAATCTTTTTATGCGGCGCAACGCGCTCCGCGACAAACGCCATAATCTCTTCCATCGCCACGGGACTCTTCAAGACGATGAAAGCCTTTGGCACTTCGCCCGCTTCTTCGTCTCGTTTCGGAATCACTGCCGCGTCCGCAATCTGCGGGTGCGAAAGCAGCACGGCCTCCAACTCCGCAGGCGCGACCTGAAAACCTTTGTACTTGATTAACTCCTTGACCCGATCAACGATGAAAAAATGTCCGTCTTCGTCCGCGTAGCCGATGTCGCCCGTGTGCAGCCAGCCATCTTCATCTAAAGTGTGCGCGGTTGCATCGGGGCGGTTGAGATAGCCTTTCATCACCTGCGGCCCGCGTATCCAGATTTCGCCTTCGCGTTTGTGCGAAGTGACCTCTTCGCTCGTCGCATGGTCAACGAGCTTGCATTCCGTGTTGGGCGCAAGCGTGCCGATTGAGCCGGACTTGCACTCTGCGGGATCGTGGGGGCTGGCGTGCGTCACGGGGCTGGTCTCCGTCATCCCGTAGCCCTGTCGGATGTGGCAACCGAGCCGCGTCGTGCATTCGCTGATGAGACTGTCGCCGAGAGGCGCTGCGCCACTGAAGATTGTATGAAGGCTTGAGAGATCGTAGCTGTCAACGATTGGGTGTTTCGACAGCGCAAGAATAATCGGAGGGACAACATGAGCCATCGTCACGCGATGCTCTTGCAGGTTGTTGAGAAATTTTTCCAACTCGAAACGCGGCATCGTCACCAGCGTGCAGCCGTGATAAAGGCCGAGACTCATAATGACCATCAGGCCGTAGATGTGAAAGAGCGGGAGCACGCAGACGAGCGTGTCTGTCTCGGTAACGAAATTGAGCGCTTCGCATTGAAGCAGGTTGGCGACGAGGTTGTGATGCGTGAGCATGACGCCTTTGGGCAATCCCGTCGTCCCGCTCGAATAGGGCAGCGCGACAATATCTTCGCGCGCGTTAATCTCGACGCGCGGCACGTCCGTCGCTTCGCCTTTTAATAGAGCATCGAAAGCAATAGCTTCATTAGCATCTTCTTCCGTCTCGGCTGCGCCGAAACGGAAGACCTCGCGCACGTTCGCTTTCTTCGCCGCTTCTAAAGCTTTATCCAAAAGCTGCGGCACGGTGATGAGATACTTCGCGCCCGAATCTTTAAGCTGGTTCGCAACTTCTTCTGTCGTGTAGAGCGGATTGATGAGCGTGTTCGTGCCGCCAAGCAATGAGACCGCGTGAAAGATTATGACGTACTCAGGCAGATTGAAGCTGTAGATGGCAAAAACATCACCCTGACGAAATCCGCGCGCAGAAAGATTCGCGGCCACGCGATGGATGTCGCTCACAAGCTCGCCGTAGCTGACGCGGCGGCCCGTCGCGCCGTCAATCAAAGCAGTCTTGCCAGCAATCTTCTCAGCACGCTGCAAGACGAAGGGCGTGAACGCCGCTTCTGGAATTGTTACGTCAGAGTATGTGCTGCGGAAGATCATTTTTTTATTCGGGGGATAGGGGTTGGGGGTTAGGGGTTAGGAAAAGACTGCTAATTAATCTGAGCTATTCATCTCTGGAAGT
>JBAWGU010000145.1:0-2872 GCA_049593215.1 Pyrinomonadaceae bacterium | reverse complement strand
AGGCCGCTCGCTCCCCCTTGCGCGGGGAAATTCAATTAGAAGTTTTCTTCGCGGAAACGACGATGATGATCGCATCGCCTGAAGGGCCTACGTTCAGAGTGCCGACGACGACAGGTTCGCCCAAACGCATACTGATGTCCGTGTTCACGCCCGTGTTCTCATAGTTGACGACTAAGACCGGAGTCACGCCGTTTGAAGCAACCGACGAAGAGGTTTGAATGGGGATGCGCGCGCCGAAGTAGAAGCCGCTCATACGCACCATCTCATGCCCCTGCGCGTCTTCAAACAACCTGACGGAAGTAGTGCTAAACTCATTAAAGCTTGGCGTGCTGGCCGTCGCCGCCGAGGGCGTCAAGAGCGGGCCGCCGACCCAACGCAAATTCAAACGCCCGTCATTCTTCACTCGATTAAGCAACGTCGCCGCGACATGATAATGCTTGAATGGGAGCGATTGCCGCAACTGTTTAATGACAGGCTCAAGCGCAGGCGGCACGCTTTCTTCTTCCCTTGATTCATTAGTGCCGACAATCAAATGCAGTTGTGTGTCCAGATTGATTGACTGATCAATCTTTGCTTCTGAAGAAGACTGAGAGCTTGTTTGAGCCAACGCCTGCGTTGTGTTGAAAGTAAAAACAAAGAACGCGAGGGTTGCAAGCAGAGCTACGCCATACAGTTTTGTCCGAGTCATCTCTATTTCTCCTTTAGTGGAATTTTAGAACCGCGCCCTTCAACGTACAGCGCGCAACGATTCACACAAGCTGTCACGCGCAGTACTAAGGAAAGTTCCGGCAAAAGAAAAAGAATGATGAGTGCGGAGACGGAGTTTGGGATAATGTAAGAAGAGGGTTCACGCAAAGGCGCAAAGAACAGAAGAACCAAAGACGATGAGAGAGGCATTCAATCTCTTTGGTCTTTCTATTCTTTGCGCCTTTGCGTGAACCCCCTATTCATCATTTCCTCTATGGTTAATCAATGGGACACGCAACTCGAAACATGCGCCGCTCTCTGTTGATGAGAGGCGCGCTGTGCCGCCTGCTTCTTCCATGCGCTTGCGAACGATGGCGAGGCCGAGACCTGTGCCTCGCTGCTTGGTCGTGAAGAAAGGCTCCCAGATGCGCTGGCGCAACTCTGTTGGAATGCCGCGCCCGTTGTCTTTGATAGAGATGACGAGTTGACCTGCGTCCTCATGCGCTTCCACCTGCACGCGGCCTCCTGCGCTGACGGCTTGCAGCGCGTTGAGCAATAGATTTGATAAAGCATCGCGCAGTGCGGCAGCCCTTGCGCCGTCAACTTCACACTGCGTCAGTGTGCGACACTCCATCAACACGCCGCGACTCTTTGCCTCCGCGCGAAAGAGTTCGACAACTGTGTGCGTGAGTTCATCTGCGCGCGTCGGAGCAATGGGCGGAGGCTGGTGGCGCGCGAAACTGAGAAGCTGTGTGACGCTGCGGCTCAGGCGATCAGTTTCACCGACAATCAAATTGAGGTCGCGCCCGTATTCAACAGTGAGACGTTCATCTTCGCGCATCACTTGCGCGATGGATTTGATGGAGGAGAGCGGGTTCTTCACTTCATGCGCGACGGTCGCAGCCATCTGGCCGAGCGCGGCGAGACGCTCGCCCTGCGCCAGACGATGCTCAAGCCGCACGTTCTCTTCCACAAGCTGGCAATCTTCTATGGCAATCGCCACCTGCCCCGCCAGAACTTCAAGCACGGCGCGCGCATCCGTTGTCAGAGCTTCCTGCGCCGCGTCAACCAGCATCAGGCCGACGGTTCTCTCTTCCCTTCTCAAAAGATATGCAATCTCATATCCTTCTTTACGCAAAATCTTTTCGCCTTCAACCACGCTGACGCCCTGCTCGTTCGCAATCTCCACCAGAGAGTCAATCCATCTTTCGTCCGCGCTCATCTCATCTACGCTTGAGCCAATTTCTAAATCCGTAGATTCGTTTTCCTTTGCCGCTTCACCTTTCGCTGCGCAGAGGCGTATGCGAACGCGTCGCAGGCCGAGCGATTGCGCTGTTCGCTCTTCGACGAAGTGAATCAGCTCTGGAAGCTGTTTGTAGCGGCCCGCGTGCGAGCCTATGCGCGCCACGACTTCTCTGTAGAGCGTGGCCTCGCGCTCGAATAGTTGATGAAAGCGGCGCTCGATCCAGCCGCGCAAAGGGGCGGCGAGTAGCGCCAGCCCTAAGATCAAGAGAGCTTCAATCGCGCCCGTGCGTAAACCGTAACGCGCGGTCAGCCATTCACCGATAGTCCTGATGCCATAAAGATAAACGGCCAGCACAACCGCCGCGAAAGACGCCACGATGAGGCTCTCTTTGATAATCAACTCAAGGAAGCGATAGCGATAAATGTAATAAGCAAGCAGGACGGAAGGCAGCAGCGAGCCTAGATTCGCCAGCGTCTTCAAGTAGAGTCCGGCAGTCGTTCCTTCACCCACGCCAAGCGCGACTGCAGCCAACAGCAAGAGCATGATCGAGATGAAGGATGCAGCCATCGCACGCAAAATTCTTCGCTCGCTCTGCCCCGCCACTTTGAAAGAGATCAACAGGTCTGTCGCCGCAATCAGGCAGAGCACATAGCTGGCCCACAATCCGAACGGCAGGACAAACGCGTTGAGCTTCGTCATCATCGGCTCGTATGCGCCTCTCCATAAGTGCGGCACAGTGACGAAGAGAAAGAGCGCCGGGATGTAAGAGAGATAAACTCTCACGCGCTCTGTGAAGGTGAGCGGGCGCGCACGCGCGTTGGCCCAGAGATGCAGGTGAACGTGAAGTAGGAAAGAGTAAGCGAGCGTGATGCTGATAACCGCAACAGTGTCTGCGAGGCGAAGCGCAATCATCCAACGCTCGCGGTCAAGCCCCAGCAC
>JBAWGU010000144.1:0-4606 GCA_049593215.1 Pyrinomonadaceae bacterium | reverse complement strand
ACGTTATGAAGGGCAAAGAAACGAACGGTTCACGCAAAGGCGCAAGAAAAGGAGAACCAAAGAAGCATTCAATACTTTTGCGAGCTTATGTTTTTCTTTTCTCGCGCCTTTGCGTGAACCCTCGTCTTCCATAATCGTCAACTCGACATTCAGAAAGTGACACGCGCCGCAAACTGGAAGGCGCGCGGCCCGCCTGAGCCGAAGAAGCCGCCTGCCGTCGTGACAGGCTGCCCGAAAATCGAAGAGCGCAGAAAGCCAGCAGATGCAGGATCGTTGCTGTCGCGCACGAGCACGTTTGAAAAGCCTGAGTAGTTGACGTTCGAGACGCCGAGCACGTTCGTCACGTTGAAGAGATTAAAGATCTCTGCAATCGGCTCCACCTTGAAGCGTTCGCCGAAGCGGAAAACTTTCGAGGCGCGCAGGTCAAACGAGCTGAAGCTGTCGCTGAATCGCACATCGTCGCTGACGAGCGGCAGAGGTTTACCGTCAATGCCGCCGCCCGCGTTCACCTGATTGATGAAGGCGTTGAGGTCTGCGCCTGTGTGAAACAGCCTGCCGCCCGCGTTGCGCTGCAAAGATGGAATGCGTGCATTAGTGAGTAAACTTCCGTCCGACGAAAGAAGCTCCGGCAAAAGGATGTCCATCGGGACGCCTGACGCGAGCGTAAAGATTGGAGAGAGACTTATGCCGTAAGGCGCATCGAGGCGACCGGAAAAAGTGAAGCGGTGGCGTTGGTCGTTGGGCGTTGGACCATATTCGAGTTGCAGGTTGTTCGGATTGACAGGCCCGTTAGAAAAAGGAATCTGATCGTCGTTCGCGTAGTTGAAAGCTTTCGAGAGCGTGTATGAAGCGCGGAACTGGTAACGATTCGAGAAACGCTTTTCCAGACTGAGGAGCAAGCCGTCATACTTCGTCTTCACGCTCGACTCGATGTTCTTCACAAGGTCCGGGCCGCCGACCACAGGATTGAAGACTGTGCCGATGGTACGCCCGATGATGAAGTGCGTGCCGAAGTTGTGAATGTAGTCTGCACGCGCGACGAGGTGATGTGTAATCTCGCGCTGCACACCTAAGTTCATTTGCTGGACCATAGGATTCTGCAATCCGTTGTCTATGATGTTGATGCCGCCTGCGCCTGCGCCGGGCAACACAAAACCTGTGAACGGGCTGGCGAGCGTCGGCGCACCGGGCGGAAACCTTCCGTTGACGGGATCGAAGAGGTCCGGCGGATTGATGAAGAAGAGATTTCCGGCGCGCACTTCAATCGGCAATGCACGCCCGTCAAGCCCGCGCTCTAAAGAGATGACTTCGAGCGTGACGCGATCATAGTAGATGCCGTAGCCGCCGTGTATGCTCGTGCGCTCGTCTCGCGTCGCATAGTTGAAGCCGACGCGTGGACCAAAATTATTTTTGTCGCGCGAGCGTGTGCCTTGCAGGAAGGGGAGTATGAGCGGATTGAGATTGCCGAGGCCGCTAATGTTTTTTACGTCAGTATCAATCTCGTAGCGCAGCCCCAGATTGAGAGTCAGTCGCGGGCGCACTCGCCAGTCGTCCTGCACGAAGGCGGCGAAGTAGGTGTTGTTGGCATTCGGAATAATGAGCGGACGGTCAGGGACTGCGCTGCGAAGCGTGACGGCAAAGAGCAGGTCGTTATCGTCAACGCGCCCGTTGCCGTCGCGGTCAAAGTCTGGAAAATCTTCGATGAGTTCGATGCGTCCCTGTTGGAAGACGCCAAGATTAAAGTCTGACGTGACGCGCTGAATCTCGCCGCCGACGTTGATTGTGTGATTGCCTCGCACCATCGAGAAGGTGTCGTTCAGTTGCAGACGCTTCTGCCTTGTCTGCTGCGGCACGCGGAAGGATGCGCCGTCCTGCAAGGATGGAAAAGTCAGTTGCGGGCCGGGCGTGACAGGCACTGTGCGATTGATGAAGCTGTTGAAGCTAAAGCTAAAATTATTTACATCACGCGGCCCGAAGACGCGCGAATAGTTTGCCAGAAAAGAGTGCGTGTTGTTGCGGCCCGCCTGTCTTTGAGAAGCAGAGCCGATGGAGCGAATCAGCGTGCTTGCTGCAACGTCGTCTTCGCGTTCGAGTGAATAGCGGAAGCTGAGACGGTCAGCATCTGTCGGACTAAAATCTTCGCGCGTGGTGAAGAGCAGATCGTTGAGCGGCGCATCTGCAAAGCCGCGCCTGATGGTGCGCGTGGCGAGGTCGCGTGCGCCGACAAGCGTTGCCCCGTCCTGATTGCGATACTCGAACGCGCCGAAGAACCATGCCTTGTTTTTCTTAATCGGCCCGCCGAGCGCGAAGGCATATTGCTCGCGGTCAAAGGGCGGGTCTTGTCCGACCGTGCGATCAAACGTGGCGGGCAAGCCTTGCAGCTTGCGGTCACGAAAATATAAAGAGCCTGAGCCGTAAAACTCGTTCTTGCCGCTCTTGGTCACGATGTTGATGACGGATGAGCCTGAGCGTCCAAGCTCTGCGGAGAAACGATTGGTCGCAATCTGAAACTCCTGCACTGCTTCCTGCGAGATGTTCTGCACTGCCCCGCCCACCACATCATCGTTATTGTCCGCGCCGTCCACAGTCACGTTGCCGCCGCGACCGAGTTGGCCTGCGGAGGAGATGACGACAGTGTTGGTCTTGGTCGGGTCGAAGTTCGGAGCGGGCGAGTTGCCGGGAACGAGCAGGGCGAGTTCCAGGAAGTTGCGCCCGTTGAGCGGGAGGCTTTCAATCTCTTTCTGATTTATCACTCCGTCAACTTTTGACGAAAGAGTATCGAGCAGTGGGATGTTCCCAACTTCATCTATCGTCACCGTTGCCGTCTTCGCGCCAACTTCAAGCTTCGTATCGAAGTTTACATTCTGCCCGACTTGCAGCACGACCGGCGATTGAGAAACTTTAGCGGCAAATCCGGCAGCTTGAACTCTTACTTCATATTCGCCGGGCGGCAAATTCGAGAGCGTATAGAGGCCATCTTCATTCGTCGTTGTCTCGCGTTTGAATCCTGTTGCCTTCTGCGTCGCCGTGACCTGCGCTCCTGAAATCACAGCGCCGTTGGGATCAAAGATGCGTCCGCTCAATGTGGCGGTGGCAGACTGTTGGGCGTAGGCGGATGTGGCTGAAACCGAGAGAACGAAAAGCGCGAAGAAGATGGTTGTTACGGCGAGAAGGAAAAAACGGGGAGAACTCCAAACGTCCGGGCGGTAGAAGGCGCGTGCGCGACTACTCATTTTGAATTTATTCCTTTCGAGTTCTTATCTTAATTGCATAAACAGACCGGAACTTGCATAAGTCGCCAGATTAAAGCATGAGCTAGGGATGTTTGGCTATGGCCCTTGAATCGCTAAACATTTCCCGATTAGGTGGTGAGTCAGTCCCGGGCTAGAGAATCATCTCAGGTGAATCAAAGGTCGAAGGTCTTTCGGTCATTGGTCATTGGTCTTGGTCTGCAACAAAGCTAGGAGGGAATTACAAGACCTCTGATTCACTATCACCCGGGACTGAAAGTTTGATGACTAACAGGCGCAAACTATCACGGCCTCTGTGTGCGTGTCATGGGACCAGAGGTTGGTACGCATCTCATACTTTAGTTTGAGATGAAAGAGGTCCGGATGTTTAAAAGAGGCGGCGTGAGAGATTGACGAACGGCGCGATTTAGGATAGAAGCAGTAAGCCTCGCTGGTCACTGCTCTAATAACTTTTGGAGGTTAATGGAAATGGGAGCCGAAGAAAATCCAATGAACATCAGACAGAATTTTGATAACCCGGACGAAACTCGCCCGTTTGAAAAAGGGCGCGCGGAGATCGTGGAAGTCAGCGGATTGTCTGTGATGCGCGCAACGTTCGAGCCGGGATGGAAATGGTCTGAATGCGTGAAGCCTGTCGTCGGAGGAGATAGCTGCGAGGTCTCGCACAAGTGGTACGTCGTCTCCGGGCGGATGATGATGAAGATGAATGACGGCACGGAAATCGAGTGGCGAGAAGGCGACGTAGGCGTCGTCCCCGGCGGCCATGATGCCTGGGTCTTAGGCGACGAGCCGTTCGTCTTTATAGATTTCGAGGGCGGCGATATTTTTGCCAAGCCGCAAAGCTAAACAGGCGCAAGCCTGAGCGCAAATGGCGAAGCCTTTCGAGCTTCGCCCTTTCTTATTTCCAAAAGCGTAAATTCGACTGCGTTGCGCCGGTAAAAGGCGTAAGAATATCTTCCCCGAAAAATTTAGGATCAATCTTTGACTCGCAGCGTCACGTTGAAGCGTTCTGTGGCAGAGCTATCTCCCTCCCATTGACGCCACATCTTCAAGCGCAGGTTGGCCGTGCCAGCCGCTTTCGCTTCAAAAGTCATGACGCGCTCGCCGCCGCCGCCGATGCCTGTACCGGCTGGCGTATAATCCGAGTCTTGCAGTTCCACAGTCGCATCGTCTGTCTGTTCAGCCGTCCAACGGTATCCGGTGGTCGGATTCTCTTCGAGGTGAATCACAATCCTGTCGCCGGGCCGCGCCTCAATGGATTTTCCGTTATCGGCTTTCGAGAGAGTTACCTCTGGCATGTCTATCCCCTTTCAAACGTCATAGGGTCCAGTATTACTCCAAGCTTAACAGAAGAC